>USOK01000124.1 GCA_900556295.1 uncultured bacterium
GACGAGCCTGTTATGTACGAGGCATTGGGTAGTATTTTGCCATACTTTGAGAAAGCATATGAGTTAGATCAACTTCCTAATGAAAAAGGAAAAGTTAAACCTAAGTTCACGAAAGATATCAAAGGTATCCTAGGAGCAAACCACGTATATTACATCAATGGTGGTGCTTACTATTTCGATCAGAAAGATTATAACAAAGCTTACGATTTCTTCGAGCAATACCTGAAAATATCTGATATGCCGATGTTTAAAGGTGAGGCTGTCGCTGAAAGAGATTCAAACTTCATGACAGTTCAGTTCTATGCCGCTGTAGCAGCGACCCAACTTGGCGATTCTCAAAAAGCTATCGCAGCGTTAGAGCGTGCTAAAAATACGGATTATAGAGCAAGCGAGGTATATCAATACTTATGCTATGAGTATGAGCAAGCTAAAGATACCGTGAATTTAGAGAAGACTTTGGAAGAAGGTTTGAATGCCGAAAAACTTGGTGCGAATATTCTTTCGACAACTCTTTCCGGATATACTCAATTTTCTTTAAATCGTGGTGAAGGGCCTGATTTTGAGCTATTGAAACAGTTGGTTGAAAATACAAAACTTCCTGTAATTCTGGAAGGACGAATTTGGGAGCCGGAACAGGTTACGAAAGCTTTTGAATTGGGGGCTCACTGTGTTGTAATTGGTTCTGCTATTACACGTCCGCAATTGATTACGAAGCGATTTGTTCAAAGAGGATAAAATTTAAAGGGCTGGGAACGCAAAGCTCAAAGGTAAAAACAAAAAAGAAAGGTTATGATATGCGAAAAGCGTTAGGAATAGATGTTGGTGGTACAAAGGTTTATAATGCCATAATTAATGAAAATGGTGAAATTGTTTCTGAAATTGAAAAACATCACACCCCTAAAACTTTTGCAGAAATCAAAAAACTTTTTGAAGAGATTATAAAAAAACACGAGTCAGAAGTTGATGTAATTGCGTTTTCGACTTGCGGAGCCGTAAATAAGACACATGACAGAATTTTGGGTTCGACCGGAAATATTGCAAAAGAATATCCGACAATGGATTTTGCAGGTCTTAGTACAAAGCCTGTTTTTGTTGAAAACGACGCAAATTGTGCGGCTTGGGCTGAATATGTAATAGGAGCATCAAAAAATATGCCGTATTCGGTTATGATTACGCTTGGAACAGGTGTTGGTGGTGGAATTATTGTCGATGGAAAGCTCTACAAGGGCAAAAGCGGGGCGGCAGGCGAAATGCACTTTAAAATGCGTACAGACAAACACAGAAAATGTACTTGCGGAAGTTGGGATTGCTTTGAAGCTTACGCATCAGGTACAGGCTTGAAAAAAACTGCCGAAGAAATTTCGCAAAACCCTGAAATAACTACTTATGATGTGATTGAGCGTATAAATGAGCCTATGATGAAGAAGATTTTTGACACTTGGCAAAATGATATTTTGGAAGGAATTATCGGACTTGCTAACCTGTTTGATCCTGATTGTGTTGTGCTATCAGGCTCTATGGCAGAGTTTGTGGATATTGAATATTTGGAAAAAGAGGCAAATTCGCAAATTGTTACGCAACCGTTTAAAGTGGTAAAGGCATCTGCCGGTAACTATTCAGGCATGATAGGTGCGGCACTTTTAGCTTTGGGGGTAAAATAGTTTGGGCAAGTCAAAAAAAAGAATTATCTATAAGGGGAAAAACCAACCGTTCACTAATCTTAGCCGAGAAGAGGCTATAAAAATGACTGCTGAAATGTTAAACTCTTCGGATAAAGAGGCGTATTCTTTGATTACTCTTTTTGGGTTGACTGCTGAGGAGATTTTGGAAGCAGGTGCGACTTATGAGGCGGTTAAGGGGATAGAAAACCTACTTTTATGATAAAAAATATTTGTTTTTGGCTCAAAAATTCAAGACTGTTTTCGCTACCTATGACGCTTTTGTCGTGGCTTGTTATTTTTGTTTATTCGCTGAAACTTGGCGGAAATGTGTTAAATGGGGTACTTGCACTTGTGGGAATTTCTTTTGCTCACCTTGCAACAAATCTGTTTGATGATTACGTGGATTACAAAAATTTGCCTGAAAATTCGCAAAAATGTAAATGTGCTTACATAAAAGATGGTTCTGTAACTATAAATGATGTCTTGAAAGTTGTTGTTGTTTATCTTGTAATTGCCTCTGGTATTGGGTTCGTTTTGTTTTTTAGATGCGGTTTCCCGGTTATAATTTTGGCAATGATTGGCGGAATTATAGCTCTTATTTACGCAAAATTATCACAAAGAGGACTTAGCGAATTGGCTGTTGGAACGGCATTTGGCCCTTTGCTTTTTGAGGGAGTTTATTTTGTGATGACAGGACGATTTTCTTGGACTGTTTTTGTGATGTCGATTGCGGTTGTGATGTTTACGATTGGGTTAATGTATGTACATACGCTTTTGGATTTTGAAGGTGATATGTGTGCACACAAAAAAACTCTTGTTTGCAGAATTGGAAACAAAAATATAGCATTGAAAGGAGTTTTTGTTGTTTATGGATTAGGGTATTTATTTACGCTTATTCTTGCTGTGATGCTTAAAAATTATTATTTATTATTAACATTTGGATTATTGCCACTTGTTTTCAGAATGTACAATTATTTAAAAACATACACTTGCGGGGGCGAAGTATCTGAATTTTATTTTCGACTTTTACAAGCAAGAAATTTAATGGTGTGTTATTCTTTATTAATTACATTATTTTTACTATTTTAATTTTTTATAAATTGTGTTATCCTTGATATATAAGAAGTAAGGAGCGCAAATGGATAGTACAAATCAGTTTTTGAAACCGTTGACTACGAAGATTAATGAAGTTGGGAATATTGAAATTGGTGGTTGTGATTTGGTTGAACTTGCTGAAAAGTATGGAACTCCGTTGTATGTGCTTGATGAAGATACATTAAAGAACATTTGCCAAGATTACAAAGAGGCTTTTAAAGGGTATCCGAAAGTTAATATGATGTATGCTTCAAAGGCGCTTTGTTCCGTGGCTACATCTGCAATTATTGCAAACGAAGGTTTTGGATTTGATGTTGTTTCTGCTGGAGAAATTTATACAGTTTATAAGGCTGGAGCTGATATGAAAAAAGTCTTGTTTAATGGAAACAACAAGTCTTTTGATGAATTGGAGCTTGCCATAAAACTTGGTGTCGGTAGGATTTCTGTAGATAACTTTTTTGAACTGACTTTGCTTGATGAGATTGCCAAATCTCATAAAAAAGTTGTTGATGTTTTATTAAGGATTACTCCAGGGATTGAATGTCATACTCACGAATACATTCAAACTGGTCATTTGGATTCGAAATTCGGTTTTGATTTGACGCAAATTGATGAAGCTGTTGATTTGATTATTAATAATTATAGAAATTTAAAGTTGCATGGTTTACATGCTCATATTGGTTCTCAAATTTTTGAAACGTCTATTTATGGTGACGAAATTGAAATTCTTATAAAAGAAATTGCAAGATTGGACGAAAAATTCGGATTGAAGCTTGATGAAATAAATATAGGTGGCGGTTTAGGTGTAAAATATACCGAGACAGACTGTCCTCCTTCAACATTCACGATTGCAGAAATAGTAATAAAAAGATTGTATGAATGTATTGAAAAATATAGAATTGATGCTCCGGCGTTATTTATTGAGCCTGGTAGAAGTGTAATTTCAACTGCCGGTGTGACATTGTATACTCTCGGAAGCTCAAAACAAGTTCCAAAAGGTAAAATGTATGTTGCAGTTGATGGTGGAATGGCTGACAATGCAAGGCCGTCTATGTATCAAGCTGAATATACCGCACAAATTGCAAATAAGCCTAATTATAAACTTGCCAAAACAGTCACAATTGCGGGTAGATTTTGTGAGTCGGGTGACATTTTGATAAAAAATATTAAGCTACCTGAAATAGAAGAAGGCGATATTTTATGTGTCTATAATACAGGTGCTTACAATTATTCAATGGCTTCGAACTATAATAGAGTTCAAAAGCCGGCAATGGTACTTGTAAATAATTCTCAATCTGATATTATAATAAAGAGAGAGAGTTTAGAAGATTTAATAGCTCACGACGTAATCCCTGATAGGTTAAAACAACATGATTAATGATATTTTTACATACATACTAAAATATATTTCAACCCTAGAGATGACTTTTAATTGGTCTGACTTTATTCAGATTGTTTTTTTAGCGGTACTATTGTTGTTTTTGTATAGAAAATTTATCAAAAATACGTCATCAGAAAAGTTCGTAAAAGGTTTGTTAATTCTTGTTTGTGCGTGGGCTGTAAGTGAAATTCTTATGCGTGTGGATTTGAAAATTATTGGAATGTTTTTGAAATCTATTGTAACGCTTGTTTCGTTGAGTTTAATCGTAATTTTCCAGCCGGAGTTGAGGAAATTTTTGGGATTTCTTGGACAGGTTGATTTTGTAACAAGAATTTTTAACTCAAATAATAAGTCTGAACCAAAAATTGATGTTGTAAAAGAGTTGGTTGAAAGTGCAAAATATTTGTCAAAATCTCATACTGGGGCTTTAATTGTTTTTCAAAGTGATTTGAGAAATACATACAGTGATGTTGGAACTCGATTAAATGCAGATTTGTCAACAGAACTTTTGTTGACAATTTTTCATCCGAATACTCCGCTTCATGATGGTGCAGTTGTTATAAATGCTGACAAAATTATTTCAGCAGGTGTTTTACTCCCGCTGACAGAAGATCCAAAATTAAGCTGGAAGTATGGAACACGCCATAGAGCAGCAATTGGGATGACGGAAGTTAGTGATGCAGCGTGTTTGGTTGTGTCAGAAGAAACCGGGGACGTTTCTGTTGCAATTGATGGTGCGTTGAAAAAATATGAAGATTTAGTGACTTTGAAAGCTGATTTGGAAAAAATCTTGGGTTATAAAGAAGAGACAGAAGAAGATAAGAAAACAATTTTTAAAATTAATAACTTTATGACGATTAAAAGAACTGGTAAGGATGAGTAATGGGTGAAAAAGTAGTAAAAAAAGAATCTTTATTATTATTTTTAAGAAAGGTATTTTTTCTTACTTTAGGACCATTCATTGCTGCTTTTGCATTGGAAGTTTTTCTTGTTCCAAATAACATTATTGATGGTGGAATTGTTGGTATATCGATTATTACGAGCTATTTG
>USOK01000125.1 GCA_900556295.1 uncultured bacterium
TTTCTTAAAATTTTGCAAATCAAAATTTTTTATAGTACAATTTTATCAGAACAGATAGGGGAAACAAAATGGAATTTTTCAGAAAACATCAAAGAGCTATCGTTGCAATAATTGCGGTTACATTTATTGCATGGACTGTTGGCTTAATGCTGTTGCCTCTTATGGTAAAATAGGTATATTGTGGGTATAAATAGGTTAATAAAAAAGATATTTATAGTATTTACAGCATTGCTTATAGGCAATGCATACCTTATTGCAGATGCAAATCAGTTGAAAACTATTCAGCATAAGCAAAGAGTTACTCATGAAAAAATTAAAAGACTGAGAGTGCTAGAACACCTTGAAAAAAGTAAGTTATACAAAAATCAACAAAAATTAGAACAGGCTTCAAATACGTTACAGCATTCAAAAAATCAGTATTCAAGTTTGGAAGCTCAATTATCGCAAATGGAAAGGGACTTGAATACTTCTATTGCTGAGTTTAACAAGGCTAACGTAGATATGCGTAAACGTATTCGTCAGGTTTATAAAAATCAAAGGACAGGTATGTTTCAGTTGATTTTGACAGCCAAAGATTTGAATACTTTGTTAGACGTTGTTTACTTTGAAAAAATTGTGTTGAAAAAAAATTATGCGCAAATCCTTGCAGTACGGGCTCGTTCTCAACGCATTGCTATGATGAAGCGAGATGTTGAGGCTAAAAAGGTTGCTCTCGCTCAATCTATTCAAGAAATAAACTCTCAACAAAGAAATATTAAATCTGCTATTGCGATGAATCAAAGCATGATTAATAAGTATAAAACTGATCGAAAAACTTATGAAAGAGCAGAAAGAGAACTTGCAAGACAGTCTGCAAGTATTCAAAGTATGATTGCGAGAAACAGAGGCGGTTCGACTGTAAAAATTACATCAACCGGATTTATGCGTCCAATTGGTGGCAGAATTACATCGCCGTTTGGGTGGAGAACCCATCCGATATTTAATAGCCGTACATTCCACTCTGGTGTTGATATAGCAGGTCCAAATCATGGCAGCGTTCACGCATCAAATTCTGGAAAAGTTATTTATGCCGGCTGGTATGGAGGATATGGTAAGGTTGTAATTCTGGATCACGGAGTTGTAAATGGTAGACCAACAACTACATTGTATGCGCATATGTCGTCAATAAGAGTTGGACAAGGACAATTCGTTCATAAAGGTGATGTTGTAGGATATGAAGGGACAACTGGTTACAGTACAGGTCCACATGTACATTTTGAAGTAAGAATTAACGGCAAACCTAATAATCCGTTGAATTACATATAGAAATAAGGGCAGGAAATTGAAAAAGTATTTATTAGTTACAGCTTTAATATTATCTATGACTTCTGGAAGTGTTTTTGCTTCGGATGTTGTAAATTCTCCTGCTGATTTGGAGAAGCTTTTTAATGAAAGTTTTTATGAATCTCCGACTTCTATCGCTACTCCGAAAGTTGAAGTTGTTGAAGGTAGTAATCTTAAGCCTTGCAGGGGGATGCCTCTTTTCAAAAAAACTCGTATTAAACTTACAAACTATTTAAGAGAAAAAGAATACAAAAAAAATCTTGAATTGATTGAACAAGAAAAGCGAGAACAAGAAAGACTTGAAGAAGAAGAAAATGCTAAATTAAATAAAGAGTTGAATATTAATTTTGCAGCTCCTGCTAAGAGTGAAGATAAAACAGTTAGCAAAGATAAAAAGAACAAAAAATCTGCAAAAGAAGAAGTAAAAAATGTTCAGTCAGATGATACATTGGAACTTGAAGGCGGTGTAAAGGAACAGGTTACATCAAATGATGTTGTTTTGGATGCCGATAATGTAGATTATGATGACAAAACAATGGATATCATTGCAACCGGGTCTCCAGTTCTAGTGTTTCCTCCGCAAAATGTCACTATAAAAGCTGATAAAATGGTTTATAATAAGGTTTCGAATACCCTGAAAGCTTATGGAAAAGTTGAAGTTATTAGGGATGGTAATTCGGTTTTTGGAGATTATTTGCAGATTAACATGAATGAAGAAAATGCGTTTATGGATAATTTGCATACAAAAGCTTCAATGATGACAGTAAAAGCAAGAAATGGTGAAATGCAAGATGACAAAATAATTCTCTATAATGGGAAATTGTCATCAGAAGATCATTATGTTTTGAACTTGCAGTCGAAAATGATTGGTGGTAACCAGTTTAACCGTATGATGATTGATGATGAGGACAAATCGTCAATTACCGATGCAACTGGAGAAACAGCAATAAATATTAAAGCTAAAGATATTATTGTTAATGCAAAACGAGATCACGATGTTATAACTTTAAAAAGAGCAGAGATAAAATATGGCGATACTGGATTGTTTAAAATTCGTTCAATTACAGCTCATACGAACAAAAAACACGAATTTTTTGACGCAAATTATCCGGAATTTGGTTCTCGAGGACGTTTGGGGATGTTTGCCGGTCCTGGTTTTGTTGTTGATACCCCGTTGCAAAACGGTTCTACATTGAAAATATTGCCAATTATTAATAACAAAAGTGGTATTGGTTTTGGTGGATTGCTAAAATATCGTAGTGCAACAAACTATACTGATTTAGGCTATGGCTCATCGGCGGATGTTTTTATCTTAAAAGGTAAGCAGTTATTTGATGATAAATTATATTTGCAATATGGTGCTAATTCGTTCATGGATGAATGGTGGTTCGGCCCTAGAATGCCAAAATATACAGCAGAATTGGTTTATCATGACGATGGCGTTATTCCGTCTACAATTGGTAAAGACTTAGATTTGCAATTTAAGCATCGTTTCGGTTTAGGTTATATGCAGAACAACGATTATAACAGACATGGTGAAAATATTGCGAAAAACGATGTTGGAACGATGAGAGCAAGATATATGGCTGAAATTGCACAATCTTTGTATAGCTATAGAGATAAGAAAAATCTTTTAGATATGAATTTGTCTTTGGTAATGCAAGGCAGTGCTGCATTATACGGGACAGGCGATACACAGTTTGTTGGTAGAATTGGACCAAGGGTGCATTCTCAGTATAAATATTGGATGCAGGATATTGGATTTTACGCAGCTGCATACCAAGATGGTACACCATTACAAATGTACGATATGTATAGATATGGGCATGCAAACGTACAGATTAGAGAAGCTTTACGTGTTTGCAAATATTTGACAGTGGCATGGTCAGGAACTTTGACAATGACAGGTGATTCTCCAAATGGAAAAATGTTCCAAGAAAATTCTTTCATACTAGCTTTTGGACCGGATGATTTTAAGTTGAATATCGGTTATGACTGGGTTAGACAGCAGACGTATTTTGCTTTTGTTGTAGCTATGGATACAAAGGGTTCTTCTGTTGAATTTGAAAAAATGGAAATAAAGCACCCTGATAGGTTGGCAAAAAGTAATGAAGAAAAGGTTGAATTAAAAGTTTTTGATACTGACAGTAGTTCTGTAGAAAATGCATCGCCTGTTAAAAAGATGATGTATGCAGAAGTTATTGATATTGAAGATCCTGATAGGGAACAGTTATAAGAGATGAAAAATTTAGATGAACTAAAAAATGAATTGATTGAATATGGAAAACTTGCTGGAGTAAAGAATTTTACTCCTGGGTATTCAGGGAATTTTTCTGCTCGTTACGGTGATAAAATATTGATTACTTCTTCCGGTTCTTCAAATGGATATTTGACTGAAAAAGAACTTGTTTTGATGGATTTTGATGGAAATTTGATTGAAGGAGATAAAAAGCCTTCCTCAGAAAAAATGCTCCATGCAGAGTTTTACAAACAAAGACCTGATGTAAATTATATCATTCATGTACATCCACCTTATTTGAGTTCGTTTGCGTGTTGTCATATTGCGTTAGATGAACCTATAATGGCAGAAAATGTCTTTTATTTCGGACAAATTCCTTTGGCGGAATATGCTTTGCCAGGTTCTATGGATTTGGTTGAAAAAACTGCATTGTATTTCAAAGATTATGATGCTGTTTTGATGGCAAATCATGGTTTTATTGTTGGTGATAAAACTATAAAAGATGCGTTTTTAAAATTGGAACTTGCAGAAAGTTATGCGCAAGTTGTTTTAAATACAAAGATTATGGGTGGTGCTGTATTGTTCAGTCCAGCCCAAGTTGATGAGATTAATTCTCTAAAAAAATAGTTGTGATATAATCAGTTTAGTAAAAGAGGAAATGAAAAGTGTCAATAATGTTAGAAAATAAGCAAGGATTAATAGCTGGAGACGGAATTTTGCCTGTAGAAATGGCTCGTCATGCTAAAGAAAATGGTTTTGAAGTCGTTTGTATTTCCCTTGCAGATGATAATGTAAAAGAATTGAAAAAGTATTGTGCAAAAGTTTATTCTTGTCATCCTGGAGAGATGACAAAGATTGAAAAAATCTTTACTGACGAAGAGATTAAACAGGTAACTTTTCTCGGGAAAGTTCATAAACGTGTACTTTTACAACTACATAAATTTGATTCAAGAGCGATTGAAATTTTGAAATCTGTAAAGAGATTGAATGACGATGAAGTTATGCTTTTGATAGTAAAAGAGTTTGAAAAACATAATATTTCTGTTTTAGATCAAACTATTTTTATTAAAAACTTGATGATTCCATCAGGTGTTTTAGGCAAATCGAAACCGACTGAAAAACAGATGGAAGATGTAAATTATGGTTTTTGGCTAGCAAAAGAAATGGGCAAAGTTGACGTTGGACAATCAGTTGTAATTAAGGATAAAATGATAATGGCAGTTGAAGCTATTGAGGGCACTGATATGTGTATAAAACGTGGGTCAAAACTTGCTAAGCGTAATGCTGTTGTAGTAAAAGTTTCAAAACCATTCCAAGACAAACGTTTTGACATTCCGGCTATTGGATTGAGAACTTTAAAAACAATGAGAAAGTATAAAGCAGATTTAATTGCTGTAGAAGCGAATGAAACAATTATTGTAGATCAAGAAAAAGTAGTTGAATATGCTGACAAACACGGCATTGTGGTAATGGCTGTATAGATTATGAAAAAACTTTTTATAATTACAGGAGAATATTCCGGAGATATCCATGCATCTCATGTCGTAGAGGCCCTTAGGGCTGTTAATCCAGATATTGAGATTGAAGGTATTGGCGGTGAAAATTTACGCC
>USOK01000126.1 GCA_900556295.1 uncultured bacterium
ACGTGTAAACAGAGAAATAAAGCGTCGCACAAGAGTGATTGGCACGTTTCCTGATTGAGTAATCATAATCACCACTATTAATTCAAAATCAAGCTATAACAGCTAATTCGGTTGCATAATATTTTTCTAAGAAAAGAACCATCTCTTTGTACTTATCAACAGCCTTTTTGTAATTATTCTTCTGCAAGCTTTCGTAAACAGGCATAATATACATTGACTTCATTTTCTCCGCTAAGGACTGTTTACTGCTATCTGCTTCTATACATTTCACAAGCTTAGGACCTAAGGTATCATATTGAATCAATAAATCCTTATATTGCGGATCACTATTCATAATCTTATCCCGAAAATCACGGAATGTATTTAAAATCACTCCATTATCTGCATAACCAAGAATATTACATACTAAAGTTGTCAAATAACAACCTCCACCATCGCTACGCTCTTCAAAGCTCCAGCAAGTAGAGTCACTAGGTGGATAATATGAACCTTTTTTACCACAATAGCACCAACCATCGCTGTCTCGATCCTGTAAGTCCATATATACGCAACGTGCACAGCAAGCCATTTCAATTACCTCTTTTCTATTGATATATTAGATTTGTTAAGTGGCAGGTTTTCCCTGCCACTCACAGCTCAGTTATTCTGAGCACTGCCAGCTATAATCGAACCTATAATGATTCCAGCAATTACGCCTGCGAGATCGTGGTGATGAACGCGTCTTGGCGGTTGTGGCGGACGACGGTAGCGTGGAGGCGGATTAAATCTCGGCCTTGGCGGTCGATGCATCGTATGATGCGGAGGACGATGCGGAGCTGCTTCCGTATCGACAGGCAACATAATACTACCTAAACCAGTAGCCAAAACAGTAGTCAGACAAGTAATAGAGATGAATTTTTTGAGATTCAATGCAATCACTCCTCTTTATTTACACAATTAACTTTGTTAATATTAGTATAAACTAAATTATAGTATTAGTATCGGTCAATTTATCTTGGCTTTTGACCATAAATAATTAAGCTTTGGTTCTTGCTAATTCAATCTTTCTTTTTAAGACTTTGAGCAAATCGCTATTCTTATCAAGTTTACGACCTTGTTTATACATAAGTAAAGCTTTATCATATTGTCCATATTTAATATAACAATTACCAGCACCAGCATAAGCTTCTATGTAAACTTTATTCAAATCATCTTTAAGCCAAGGAAAAGTTGTTCTGCCTTCATAGCTTATTACTTTGTTATAATAAGCTAATGATTCATCTGTATTTTTAGTAGTAATTGCAGCTTTATTATAGGTATCAAGCACCTCTTCAATGTTAGCTTGAGTATTAACAGGATCAGCTTCATATATGCTGATTGCTTTAGTAAAGTAAGCATGAGCAATATCTGATTCATAAGTAAATCTATTAACAAACGCTTCATAAGATTCATCTTTCAATATGAGCATTGTCAAAAATCTTTCAGGACTATTTATATTTTTCTCCTTGAATACTTGTCCAGCACTCAAAATAGCTTTCCCCATATACGCTCTTCCTATATTTCTATTTATTACCCAAGATTCAGGATTGATTTTTAAAGCCTCAAGGTAATTATTTATAGCATCAACAAATCTAAACTTAGTCTCGTTATAATATCCATTCCAAAAATAGCTTTGCCATCTATCCGGGAATTTTTCAATTGTATAAGCAACAATATTAGTAAAGTTCATATTATCATCATTGAGCAAAGCCTCTATCATGTGAAGGCATAAATTACCATATTCATCTTTGCGGTCATATTCACTAAAACCAAGCATAAGTGTAGTTTTAATATTTGTCATACCAAGTTTTACTGCTTCATAATTAGATGTCATACGATAATCTTCACTGCTATTATCAATATAATTAGCTTGAACAGCAGCACTAGTTGACATGATACTTGCCAAAGCAACGGTTAACACAAGTTTCTTGGTTGACTTTAATAAACTAAACATACAGCATACCTCCACGCTAATCATTAAAAATCTTTACAATACACAATTTTATTGTATAGGGTACCTAAAAGGTACCCCATATGGTTAGTTAGAACCAACCCCAGCCAATGCTCCAGCAGCCAAGTGCCCAACCGAGAAGAGATCCTCCAATTGCCCACATCATAACTCTCACCTCCAATTCCTTGAGTGATTTGTCACTAAGAAGTCATCCTATAAGATTAATTCCTCTTGACACTTACATTTTACAAGAAATTAGACAGTAGCACAAAGACAAAAAACCTTGTTTTTACATAATCTGAATTTGCTTTTCTATTCTAGATTTTATTTCCTTATACACAGCTTCTTGCTTATTTACAAACCTAATAATTTTACCGTATCCCATAAGTCTGTTAACTATTTCTAGTCTATCATATTTATCATAATATAAAGTCAATCTGTATAAACCAGTAATTTTATCATATTGCGCGTCTTTTTTCCAAGGAGAGAACTCCGTTAAAATTCTATCAGTCAAATTTTTAACGTTATAAAACTCTATAGTTACTTCTTCTTCACGAGCAATCATGGCGGATTTTAAAAATGCAGAAATTTCTTCATCTGAAAATTCTTTGATACATGCTGATTCCTTAAAATCTTCTATTCTAGAAATATTAAGCGTAAAAAAGTTTTAGTAATACTAAAAACAGATCAGAAAATTAATACTAAAATTAGTACTATTAATACCCAAATTGCTTTTATTAAAGGTCTTTTCACTTTTCACTTCTCACATTTCACTAACCATGCTATAATTATACTATGAATAACTTATTTACGGAACTGGAAAATCAAAATAAACAAATTCCGCTTGCAGAACTACTTCGTCCAAAAACCTTGGAAGAATTTTTGGGACAAAGTAATGTTGTTACACCAAACAGTCCTATTTTGAATTTATTAAAGACAAATAGGTTATTTTCAATGATATTCTGGGGAACTCCTGGGTGCGGGAAAACAACACTTGCAAGATTGATTGCAACTAAAACCAATGCAAATTTTATTGAAATATCAGCCGTAACGTCCGGCGTAAAAGATATTAAAGATGCAGTAGAAAACGCAAAAATGGCTTTGCGTACAGGTTCTAAAACAATTTTATTCATTGATGAAATCCACAGATATTCAAAAACTCAGCAAGATGCACTTTTGCCTCATCTGGAAAACGGTACTTTATTTTTAATTGGTTCAACCACAGAAAATCCGTCGTTTCAAGTTGTTCCTGCTCTTTTGTCAAGAGTACAGGTTGTTCGCTTAAATTCGATTGACGATGCAAGTATGGATAAAATTATCAAAAAAGGGTTTGCTTACCTTGCAAAAAATTATCTTCCAATGGACTGCGAAAGTGGTGCAATAGATTTTATTATTAACCTTGCTCGAGGTGATGCAAGGTATGCGTTGAATGTGGTTGAAAATGCTTATTTCGCAAGCGATTTAAAAAATAACCGCAGAAATTTAACTGTAAAAATCATTGAAGAAATTTGTCAAAAACGGAACACAAGATACTCTCAACAAGAACATTATGACTGTGCATCTGCTTTTCAAAAAAGTTTAAGAGGGAGCGATCCTGATGCTGCAATTTACTATCTTGCAAAAATGATTGTTGCAGGCGAAGATCCTCGATTTATTGCTCGCAGATTAATAACCTGCGCAGCAGAAGATGTCGGAAATGCCGACTCAAATGCTTTTAATATAGCCGTTAATGCATACAAAGCTGTGGAACTATTAGGAATGCCGGAAGGTAGAATACCACTTGCACAGGCTGTGATTTACGTCGCTCGTGCACCAAAATCTAACGAATCTATAATGGCAATAGATATGGCACTGGCAGATATTGAGACAGGAAAGGATTTTCCTCCACCTATGCATCTGCGAGATGCACATTATAAAGATGCGAAAAACTATGGTTTTGGAGTTGACTACATTTACTCTCATGACGCTCCAAATGTTTACCAACAATTTCTTCCGGATGAGCTAGTTGGTAAAAAGTATACAAAATAACCTTAAATAAAAGTTTTCGGTCTATTTAATAATTTCCGAATAAATCCCTTAATACCTGTTCCGTATACAAGCAATTTATAATGCCCCATTTCGTTATACAAGCGAGCTTTTTCTTTCCATGTTTTCGCTGATTGAGCCTGTTTGTATAGTTTTTCGGCATTTGGATTAGAATATTCTTTTGCACAAAACATTTTTTTAGAAAAAACTATCCCCAAACTCATATCAGGGTACTCTAACCTATTCATTGGGACTCTAAAATTTTTCGCACCAAAATTCGTTTGCGCACTAATTGGCTGAATATTCATTATTTTACTCTTGCTCTTGTTTTCCTTCAACCGGAATAGTCAATTTTTGCCCGATAGAAAGTTTATTAGGATTTGTCATATTATTAGTTTTCATAACAAGAGATTCTTTTTCCTTGCTGTATGAACCATAAAATCTAACAAGAATACTTTCCATTGTATCGCCACTTTGAACAGTGTAAATTTCGTTTGTTTCTGTTGGTTCAGATTTTTCTGATGTTGATGGAATAAAATTCAAACTTAACTTTTCTTTCTTAACCTTAACAGGAGCCGGAGCAGTAACAGCCTTGTCTTTAAGCATGCTTACACCGTTAGCAGAAAAACTGATAATAACCATTAAAATAAGCATTACAACAGCACCTACAATAAATCCTGCCATTAAATAAATACTAGGTGCTTTATCTTGTTTTTGGTTAACTTTAAAATTCTGCCAAAGCATGTCAAGTTCTCTTTCTCTGTTTGGTCTAACGTAAACATTTGGAGAATTGTCAAAACCTTCGTGTTTATACTTAGACAACGCCTCAAGCACTGCCATTCTTTCCTTAGTTAAATTTGATCTTCTGATAGTTGAACTTTTCATATATCCATACCCTAATGTAAATTGTTCTGCATGAAATATATCATAAGGATATTTTTTATTCAAGTAATTAAGGAAATGTTACAATTGAGATTGTGAAAGTTAATGAGAAAAGGTCATATCGTTAATGAATAGTGAGAGGAGAATAGACCAAATCAAAAGTAGGTCGGAATAGCGAAATTACGGACGAGTGTCTAACTCGGGGAGCTCGGAACTGTCACTCCGGACTCCAATCCGGAGTCTATCAAACAACAGATTACGGAGTCAAATTGCCACGATAGTGGAAT
>USOK01000127.1 GCA_900556295.1 uncultured bacterium
AAGGTTATAAAAATAAAGCCTGAATATGCTTATGCCCATTACAATTTGGGCTGTGCATATATAAAACTCGGAAAATACAGCAAGGCAAAATTTGAATTATTAACTGCAACTGATTACAAAAACAATGTCGCAGATTTCCACTACAACCTTGCATACGTATACAAAAAGTTAAACAAAGAAAAGCAGGCAAAAACTTATATGGAATACTACAATAAATTAATTGACAATCAGTGAGGAACAAATGTTTAAAGGTATAATTTTTGATTTTAACGGCACATTATTTTGGGATTCTGAAAAGCACCAAGATGCATGGAGAGAATTTTCAAAGCGTTTGAGAACACCTGGTTTCACAGACGAAGAGATGCGTGATTACATGTTTGGCAGAACCAATGAAGATATTATCAAATACCTTATTGGGAAACAACCGAGTAAAGAGATGGTTGAAAACTTTGCAAAAGAAAAAGAAGCTGTATATAGAGATATGTGTCGAAATGACAAAGAAAATACTGTTCTTGCTCCAGGGGCAATTAAGTTTTTAGACTACCTAAAAGAAAATAATATTCCACACACAATTGCAACAATGTCAGAAAAAGATAATGTTGACTTTTTTATAGAAGAATTTCAACTTGCAAACTGGTTTGACATTGACAAAATTGTATATTCAGATGGAACGATACCTGGAAAACCTGCTCCAGACATTTATATTAAAGCATCAAAAAATTTAGGACTTGCTCCGCAAGATTGCATCGTAGTAGAGGATGCCGTTTCTGGAATAGAATCAGCAAGAACTGCCGGTATTGGGAAAATAATTGCAATAGCATCAATGGAAAGTACGGATTTATATAAAAATATTCCTGCCGTTTCTCAAATCATAAAAAACTTTGACGAAATTGACAGAAACATATTTGAAATACCATGCATCAAATAGCAAATTTGTTTCAAGAATCTATTCTTTTTTATTTATGCAAAATATCTACAAACTTACCCTAATTGTGCGTTTGCGCCAGAAACAACTTCAATAATTTCTTGCGTAATAGCAAATTGACGAGTTTTGTTATACTGAACAGATAATCCTTTAATCATTTTTTCAGCATTTGTAGTTGCCGCAGACATTGCTGTCATTCTGCTTGCAAGCTCACTAGCTTGTGCTTCCAACAACGATTGGAAAAGAATATTTGTCATATACATAGGCACAATCTTTTGCAAAATACTGTGCATATCAGGCATAAATTCCATCAATGGCTCAATTATATTATCAGTAATTTTTTCATGATCATCATTCAACCCTTTTAAAGGCAAAATCGTCCAATTTTCAACAAAATAACTCATCATGTTTTTAAAACGAGTAGTTATAACCTCGATTTTATCAATCTGATGAGAAACAAAATACTCTGCAACATCCTCTATCACAAGCTTCGCGCCTTCACCGGTCGGTTCATTTTCGACGCTCAAATAAGTTTTAACGATTTCACAATCCAAATCTTTACATTTACGTCTAAGAGTTGATATTCCTTTCTGTCCAACAACAAAAAGAATTGTTTTAATTCCTTGTTCCTTGTAATCTTTAATAGTTTGCAAAGTCTTACGCACAACATTTGCATTATAGGCACCTGCGAGCCCTTTATTCGAAGTAATTACAAGCAATCCGACAGTCTTAATCTCTCGAACTTGCAAAAGCTCAGGATAATTATCAATAGCTGATTTAATTTTCAAACTCTGTGCACTATATGTTCCTACTGACGCCAAAAGTTTTTTAAACATTGAAGTCAATTCTGTTGTAAAAGGTCTTGATGCCTTAACTGTATTTTCAGCCTTCTTAACCTTTGCCGCTGCAACCATTTTCATCGCACGAGTAATTTTTTGCGTACTTTGAACACTTTGTATTCTGTTTTTAATATCTTTTAAATTTGTCATTTGTTACCTTTTGTCGGGCTTTATTTGAATAATCGATTTATGATGTTGTGGGAATAACCTCCAACCAACATTTATACTTTGTTCAGGCGTGTTGGGCAAGTATGCCCAACCTACCAAAACCACTATATCTAATATCGTTAATTTCTATTAAAATGTTTTCTTGAATTTAGTCAATGCATCTCTCAATTCAGCTTTATCAGCGTCTTCAAGTTTTGCACCACCATTAAGTTTTTCAACAAGTCCTGACATATTAGTGTCAAGGAATGCAAACCATTCTTTCTTGAACTTAGCAATATCAGTATTTGCAACATCATCAAGAACTCCTTCGTTTGCTGCAAACAAAATCGTAATTTGTTCTGCAACACTCAACGGATTGTATTGAGGCTGTTTCAATACTTCTGTAAGTTTTTCACCTCTCAATAATTGAGCTTTTGTAGAAGCGTCCAAATCAGATGCGAACTGAGCGAATGCCGCAAGTTCGTTATACTGCGCTAAATCAAGTCTTAACTGACCTGCAACCTGTTTGATACCTTTGGTTTGAGCTGCGCCACCAACACGAGATACAGAAATACCCGCGTTAATAGCCGGTCTTACACCAGAGTTGAACAAGTTAGATTCCAAGAAAATCTGTCCGTCAGTAATTGAAATTACATTAGTTGGAATGTATGCAGACACGTCACCTGCCTGAGTTTCAATAATTGGCAAAGCAGTAATACTTCCACCACCCAATTCATCATTCAATTTTACAGCACGTTCAAGAAGTCTTGAGTGAAGATAGAAAACATCTCCAGGGTAAGCTTCACGTCCTGGTGGTCTTTTAAGAAGCAAACTCATTGCACGGTAAGCCTGAGCGTGTTTCGACAAGTCATCATAAATAATCAAAACATCTCTGCCTTGTTCCATAAATTCTTCACCAATTGCAACACCAGCAAACGGAGCGATATATTGCAAAGGTGCAGCCTCATTTGCCGTTGCTGATACAATGATTGAATATTCCATTGCACCATGTTCTTCCAATGTCTTTGCAATTTGTGCAACAGTAGAAGCTTTCTGCCCGATTGCAACATAAATACAAATTACATTTTGACCTTTTTGGTTAATAATTGTATCTAGCGCAATTGCAGTTTTACCGGTCTGTCTGTCGCCAATAATCAACTCACGTTGTCCTCGACCGATAGGAGTTAAAGCGTCAATCGCCGTCAAACCTGTTTGCAAAGGTTGATGAACAGATTTTCTTGCAACAATACCCGGAGCAACTCTTTCGATTGGTCTAGTTTTATCTGAATTGATTTCACCTTTACCATCAATCGGTTTACCTGTCGGATCAACAATTCTACCAATAAGTGCGTCGCCAACTGGAACTGATGCAATTCTACCTGTTGTTTTAACAGTCATACCTTCTTTAATCTGTGTATATTCACCCAAAATTACGATACCAACGTTATCTTCATCAAGGTTCATCGTAATTCCGAGAGTGTCCTTGCCGTCCTCAAACGTTACAAGTTCATTTGACATTACATTTCTTAGTCCGTAAACCCTTGCAATACCATCACCAACTTCAATTACAGTACCTGTGTTTGATACTTGTGATTGGAGCTCAAAGTTTTCGATTTTGCTTTTAATTATAGAACTAATTTCATCTGGTTTAATAAGTGCCATAATTTTCCCTCTATATTATATTTTTACTTAAATTTTCTAACTTATTTCGCAAACTGTTGTCAACGACATCATCGCCAATTCTGATTATCAAACCGCCAATAATATCTTTATCAACATTCCAGTTTGGAATAACTGTTTTTTGTAATTTGTTTTGAAGCTTCTCAACCAATCTTTGTTTTCTATCATCAGAAATTTCAACAGCTGAAACAACTTCAACCCTTTTTACATTATGAATTTCATCAACTTCGCAAGAATACGCCTCAACAATTTGATTTAACTCATAAAATCTGTTTTTATCAATCAGAACTTTCAAGAAATTTATCAATTTATCATTAATCTGACCTGAAAAAACACTATCCAAAATCTCGTATTTAGTATTGTTTGCAACCGCTGGATTTTCCATAACCTGAGTAAGTTCTGTTGAACTTGAAACAATTTCTTTCACCTTATTCAAATCATTCAAAATATCATCATAAGACATAACTCCATCTTCTCCAACTTGGAGCAACGAATTAGCATAATTTTTAGCTGATGTTGAAATTTTAACTTCTGTACTCATAAATTATATCCTGCCTAAGTTTTCAATACTTTCATCTATGAACTTGTTGTGTAAATCAGGATTTTCGTCTAACAATCCTTGAATATGTCTTTTCGCAAGCTCAACAGATGCATTCAAAGTCTTTTCCGTCATCTTTGCAGAAATAGTTTTTTCTTCTGCACCGATAACTCTTTCAATATTTTTTTCAATCAACTTAACTTTCTCATCTGTATCGGCAGAAATCTGTTTTGCAATTCCTTCAGCGCGATTTGTGGCATCTTTCAATTGTCCAGCTATTTCTTCATCAATATGCTCAATTGATTTTTGTGCATTTAGCAAACGTCCCTTTGCACTCTCTTGTTCAGATTTCGCATTTTCAATTGACTTAATAATCCCTTGTTTTATTTTTTCAACACCACTTGCGACATTTAATTTCTTATAAAGCACCGCAAAAATAATTAGCAATACTGCAAAATTAAATGTATTTGATTCTACTATGATGTTCCAAAAATTTACCAATTCATTCATTAGTTAAGTATCCTGTTTACAAGTTCATTGTCGGCATTTTCAATGTGACAATCCATACCGAGCACTTTTGATGAAATTACTTCTGCCAAATCTTTAACCTTAGATTTAAGCTCCTCAGTTGTTTTCAAAGCCTCATCTTTCAAGTTTAACTTGGCAGTTGAAATTTCATCTTGTGATTTTTGTTTTGCACTGTTTGTTAGCACCTTGGAATTTTCATTTGCTTCATTTACTTTATCAGCGACAATTTTCTTTGACTCAGCCAAAGATTTGTTTAATCTTTCATCTCTATCCTTTAATATCGCATTTGCTCTATTATTAGAATTCAAAGCATCAGATTTCGCGTCATTAATTACTCTTTGACGTTCGTCCATAACAGATTCCAACGGC
>USOK01000128.1 GCA_900556295.1 uncultured bacterium
CTGAGACATTGAGAAATTTTTCAAAAAGCTGGATTTCTATTGATGAATTTTTGGAAAAAGAAAAGTCTAAAAAGCTATATTCAATCTTTGAAAAACTTAAAAATGAAAAATTCATTTCTGAAGAAGATAATTTATATTACCCGCTTTTCAGAGGGCAAAGACTTATTGGAATGCTTGAATTTACAGAAAAATTGAGCCAAAATGCAATCGAATTTTTAAACATTGCATCATTTTTAATTTCTTTAAAAATTCAAAACGTTATTCTTTCTGATAGGATGCAAAAAAACATTGATTTTCACGACGCGATGAAAAATATAGCAAAAATAATAGAAACTCAATACGAAACAAGCTATATAATCCCGATTATTGGCGAAATGATAGACAAATTTGTATCTGATCATTTGATTTATATTTTCTTGAGAAACAAACTTATTTGGCCATCAGCTTGCAACGATGAAAAAATTTTTGAACTTATTAAATGTTTGAACAACAAATCTGAATACATTCTAACTCCTGACAAAAAAATCGGGGTATTCCCATTGATAAGCGAGGGTAAACTTTTAGGAAGTATTGTTACTAAAAGTACCGATAATGTTTTGAGCGAAAAAGAAATAAATTATTTGGAACAACTCACGAACCAAGCAGCTACAACAATTAGCCGAGCCAATGTATATGCTGAAATATTAAAACACGCGACTTTAGACGCATTAACAGGTTTTAACAACAGACGCCAACTAGAAGAACGGATCAAACAAGAAGTTTCCAGCGCAAAACGCCAAAAACGGGATCTTTGCGCAATTATGACCGATATAGACTTTTTCAAAAGCGTAAATGACACTTATGGTCATGCTACAGGCGATTTGGTTTTAAAAACAGTTTCACGTGTAATAAAATTACAACTTCGTGATTATGATATAGCAGGACGTTATGGTGGAGAAGAATTTTCGATTATCTTACCTTATACCAGAATTCTTGAAGCTAAAATGGTTGCAGAAAGACTTCGCAAAGCAGTTGAAAATACAAAAATAGATATTTCCAAGGTAAATAATGAAACAAATGACAAAAATATTAGTGTTACAATTAGTCTTGGAATAGCGGAATATGAAAACGGCGATGACGAACATACAATTCTTCAAAAAGCCGACAAAGCATTGTACAAAGCCAAAGAAGGCGGAAGGAACAAAGCAGAGATATATGAAAACATATAAACAAATTTGTTACAACCTTGATGACACAAAAAAACTTGCACAAAAGTTTGCAAAACTAATTACAGATGGTTGTTTTATTAATTTATACGGAGAAATTGGTGCTGGGAAAACAGCATTCGTAAAACTCGTTGCAAATGCACTTGATGTAAAAGAAAAAGTTACGAGCCCTAGTTTCGTAATATTGAATGAGTATCACACAGGCTCAATTCCGATTTATCATTTTGACCTTTATAGATTAGAAAATGAAGGCATAAAAACGATCTATGACGAATTAAGAGAATATTCGGAAGGCAGACAAGTTACATTTGTAGAATGGGCTGAATTTAACCAGAACGAAGCACCTTTTAACCATGTAGAAGTTAACGTTACATATAATGATGACGATTCAAGAACTTACGAGTTCAAATCTATTGGAAAAGACGAAATTATAGAAGGACTAGAAAAATGATTACACTTGCATTTGACACATGTTTAGACAAAATGTACGTTGTTTTAAAACAGGATAACAGAATTTTGGCATCAAAAATTGTTGTAAACCAAGATAATAAGTACCATTCTGCATTTTTAATTTCAACTATCCAAGAAGTATTATCAACCAACAACATTAAACCGCAAGATATTAATCTTATCGCTGTAAATATTGGACCAGGAAGTTTTACCGGAATTCGTGCTTGTGTTACTGTCGCAAGAGTAATGGCTCAACAATTAGACTGCAAAGCTGTCGGAATTTCTTCTTTAGAAATTTTATCAAAAATTTCAACGAAAAACCCGCTTGTTGCACTTGATGCAAGAAAAAACAGTGCTTATTTATATTACGATGGAGAAATCAAAGGTGCAATCCAATTAGAAGAAATTAAAAAGATTATCGAAAGAGGAAATTACACTGTTATTACTGACGATAAACTTCAACCAATTTTAGGTGGAACATCTTACCAACAAGGAGAATATTCGTTAGGCGAAATCTTAGCTGAACTTGCTGAAAATTCAAATGCAGAAGGGAATTGGAGAAAATTGAAACCCCTTTATATTCAACCACCTCCTGGATTATAAAAATTTTTCTGCTTTAACTTTCTTGAAAACGGGAATAGTACTCATGACGAACAATTCAGGGCTGAGTATGGAGAAAAAAATTATAAAAACTGAAAAAACATCTTTTAAGGTTTCAGAAATTCCGCTAACACGTAAGGAGTTGAAAAACCTACTAAATTACCATATTCCATGCCTGTGCTGCGGAATGGAAATGCTCCACCCAGATGTTTACATGGAATTAATGCACGTAGAAGCACTTGGCAGCCGAGCAATAGAAGCAGTTCCTATCCTTGAGCCATTTGAAAAGATTATGCATCCTGTCGAACGCCAAGTTTTCAACATGTTCAAAAGTATGGCAATAAAATATCCGGATAAAAATTTCAAAGAACTTTTGCTTATGAAAAAGGATGTACACGAACTTGCACTGGTAAAAATCCAAAGTGTAATTTTTAACAAAATTAGTTTTTACAGGCGAATTTTACCCAAAAAGGCAGCACGAGATTTAAGGAAATTAATGATAAAAACCAATGATATAATCTTTGATCCTGCCCCGCACAAACCATTTTCACGTAGAATTTTCATTCACAAAATCAAAAACATTACTAAAAATATTGAAAATCAAAAGATTAAAAATGAAATAATAGAAATTGCAAGACGTTTGCCAAGATCTAGCGATGAAGTTTGTGCCTTTGTAGTAAAAAACACAAGAAAGCGCCCCGAAATCATTGCTCTTAACCTTATTCACCCATCAGTCGGAACATTTGAACATCTTTTACCAAAATGTATGAAGGGGATGAACAATTCTCTAAACTTTGCACTGGAATGCTCTTATTGCAACAATTCTCGACATCATTACCCAATAGCAGAACAAATTGAAGAAAATCCGTATATGCCTCAAAATGCCCAAATTCAAGCAGACAAACTCATAAGTTTATATAAAAAAGGTTTGTGCAAAAAAGAATACATACAAAATCTACAAAAAACTCTTCAAACATTATCTGATGACATAATTTGTCTTGACACAAATAAGTTAAAATCGTAACAGTTAGTTAACATATTAGCAAAATTTTTCATTTAGACGTATTGTGGTTGTATGAAAGTTTTGCCGATATCTTTTAGAACAAATTCATATAATAATAACAAGTTTAATAAAATTGAACCGCAAGGCATTGCAGACAAAGGCTTTCACATTACCCACTCTCCGGCCCCCAACTTCACCGGAATTGACAAAATTATTGTTACACCAAAATACATAAACTCTCTTGATGGTTTTAAAGCGCTTTCACAAAAAAGGCATTTAAGCTGTATTTGGTGCGGAAAGCCAATGTTACACACAGAAGAGATGGATTATTTTATTAAATTATTAAACCAATATACACCTAATGGTGACAATTTTACAAAAATAATGCAACGCTTACAAGACTACTTTCCCCCGAAATCAGAACTATCTAAATTTACAAAACGAATAGCTGCATACAATTCTGCATATCCAAATCAGAGCCTCAAACATTTGATATACAAAATGCAACCGGAAGCTGAAAAAAAATTGGTTAATAAGCAATCTTTAGTTTTCCAAAAATTAGAGAAATTAGCATGCAAATTACCACAAGAACAAAGAATGGCTTTTGAAAGCCTTATGGCTAACAGTAAGAAAAGAATTTACCATATTCCATATGTCAGTGAATACAGTGCAAAGGAATTTGCATACCAACTTGATAACCTAACAAAAAGTTTAAAAGGCACTCCTGTATATAACAAAATTCAAGATATTAAAAACTACTTAACTTGTGAGACTTTAACTACACAAAACACAGAGAAATGTCCACAAAAATTTATAAATAGTCTTGCTCTTCAGCTTCCCCTGCAACAAAACACAAAAGAGCAAATAAAAAGAATGAATTATCCGGAGTGGCAAACTCAATTAAGATTGCTATTGCTAAACGAAATAGAAGATACTGCTGAACAAATATTAAGACCAGATATAAAAAAACTTTGTCAAACAACACAAGATAAAGTATTAGGACTACCAACTACTGTTCAATTTAGTAACAAAGCGTTCATCTACAAACTAAACGAAATACTTGATGAGATAAATAATGAACCTCTCAAAAATGAATTTAATAAAATAACAGAGCATCTTCCATCTTCTTTTGATAATATAGACGCATTCATTATTAAACACAAATATGCTGCAGAAGAAACTATTTTAAATAATATACTTAGATTAATACAAGGCACACTAGAGCATATCGTGCCTATTTTAAGACATACAAATTCTAAGGGTCTAAAAGCTCAAGTTGAAGGAATTAGACGCCAAAAAGGCAAAAACGAAATTGAGAACTGGGCACTTGCTCACAGTTGGTGTAACACATTACATGGAAGCCGTGACATCAAAGGAGAAAATTTTCCTTTTGACAAAGAAGCCGGTGAAAAATATTTCCAAACTCTAATTCAAGAAGCAAATAACGGGCACTTTGCAGGCAAAACGATTATTCAAATGGCAAAGAATTATTTTACTGAAACCGGAATAAAAATAAACCTTAAAGGTCTAAAATATTCAGAAGAATATTAACAATTGTAAAATATATACAAAAAACATTAAACTTTTCTCTCAACATTGCCGATTAAGTATATGTATTACTTAATGAGGAATAGATAAATGTCGGATACAGGTGCTTCATTTAACAGACCATATAAACCTTTTGGGATGAATGTAAAAGTTCCGGAAATTGGAGAAAAAACTCTAAAACTAGCAGGTGGAACTTT
>USOK01000129.1 GCA_900556295.1 uncultured bacterium
GTATTTTCATTGTAACACAATTGGTTTTTACCGTAATTTATTATATAATAAAAATATGAAAAAATATACTTATGTTGCTGAATCTTTAAAAAACGGATGTATAATGCGTTGGACATTTATGCCGTTAAATGTTTATATTGCGCCAATGAAGTTCTATTCTAAACAGGGACAGGAATATAAGTATCGCAATATGGTTATAAGAGCTTTGAATGAATGGCAAAATGCAACAAAAGGCAGGGTTGCATTTAAAATAGTTAATACGCTTTTAGAATCTAATGTAAATATCGATTGGAAAAGGGTTGAGAGGAAGGCGCTCGGACATTGCTATTTTAATTTTGATGCTTCAAACAGGTTATTTGGGGCAGAAGTAGCAATTGGCTTGACCGAAGGACTGGTTCATGCTGATTATATGGATGAAAGCGAAGTGTATCACACAATTTTACATGAAATAGGGCATGCTGTTGGGCTTGGTCATAGTCATAACCCGGCGGATATTATGTATACTCCACACCAAAAGGGGATAAATTCTATTTCAGAAGGCGATAGGCTTACTGTTAATTGGCTCTATACATTGCCACAAGGAGCTAACACTGCGGAAGTTTCTTCTAAATACGGTATTGGAGGAAGTAATATTGATGAAATTATTGCCAAATTTATTGATAGAAAATCTCCAACTGAGTTTGAAAAAGTAAAAGCGTCAATTAAAATGCCAAAACGTGATTTGTTGGAAGAACAAGAAACACTGGCAAATCTTCGCAAATATCACATGGCGTTGCAAAATGTGAAGATTTCTGATGATATGAAAAAGTTTTTTAATGGGCAAAAGAAAAATTAGTTTATTTTATTAATTTAGCCCATTTAGCAAATGTATCTTTTATAATCGGCCATAAAAATTTTTCTTCTTTTACTGACATTTTGAAAGCAGGTGAAGGTTTTATTCCGGCAGCAACAGCTCTTTTTTCTTCCATTGCTTTATTCATAAACGAAACGTAATCTTCACTCAAATTTAAACCATATCGATGGCGGTAACTGGTTCCATGTCCCGAAAAATAGCCTAACCTTGCTTTACTTTTATTTTCTTTGCATAAAACAAGGGTGTGGTCCGCACGATTAGGGCCTTCATATTTGTAAGTATAGCTTGTTTCAACTCCAGTAGGAGTGTCTTGGTAATAAATTTCTTTAGAAGTTCCTGTTTTGTTGTTTGTAATTTTAGAGATTATTCTTTTCCCATTTTGTTCTGTTACTTCGTATGTATAATTGCCTCTGTTGGCGGTGTATATTTGTGGTAAATTTTGGCTTATACTAGCAAAATCCAGTTGTTCAAACATATTTTTCTCCTTTATATTTTTCCATTAATAATAATAAAAACTGTTAGTATGGAAAATTGCACAAAGTTTTTTATTTGTTAAGTTATATAACGAAAATTTGCTATTGTATTTGATAATCTATTCCATATTTTTGGAAAAGGGAATTATAAAAATCTTTGTTAGCTAAAATATCTTTTTTAGCTAATTCCATATCAAAACCGGAATATATATGAAACTTTGTATCTTTATGTAGATTATTTGCGATAACATTTTGCAAATATCGGTCAAGAATTGCGTTGCCTTCTTTCAAGTTAGGTTTATGTTTAGTTTTGTTTAATTCAAGAAAATTTTTAGCCTCTTGTACATTTTGCGAAAATCTGTTGTCATTTGAGTGAACAAGTATATCTTCAAGTTTCCCTGCTAACTCGCTATAGTCAGTAATTGCCGGCTTAAATTTAAATTTTGAATGAAAATATACAGCATCACCCATTGAATATAGCCCTATTTTGTTAAGTTTTTTATTTTCTAACAAGACTATTATTTGTCCCAAACGCATAGTTGACCCAACACCTTGAATATTCTGATCTTTATGTAAGTTTTGGATAATATTATTGTATAATACACTTTTATCTTTAAGGTTGTTGCTTGTACTCATTCCGAGAAGTCTGTCAGTGTCATTTACAATGTCAATATAATATCTCGCAGTGTCAGTACTAGCTTTTACAAAGCAATCTTTTTCTCCTTCACTGGATTTTAGCTTAATTGGAAAATCTTCAAAAAGCTTAACTTTACCGAAATTTTTAAATTTTAAAGCTTCAAATGATGGAGAATTATCTTTATTATATAAATTAAAACTATAGTTTGCTATTTTCATTGTGTTGTTTGTAAACCTTGTAAATGTAAAAATTTGCTATTAAATTTTTTGGTTGTATAATTATTATTGTATTATAAGTTGATGATTAAGGGATATATAAAATATGACAGTTCAAGATTGGTTTGAAAAACGTAAGCAGGCTCAAATTCAAAGACGTGAGCTTGAAGGTAGAGTTGAATTGGACATGGATCCTAATTTGTGGGTTAAATGTGTTCATTGCGACGCTCAACTTCTTAAAGAAGATTTAGAGAAAAATGATATGGTTTGTCCGGTTTGTGACTACCATTTCAGGATAAACGCAAGGAAACGTATTAAACAATTGTTTGACGAAAATTCTTTTGAAGAGTTGTTTACAGATGTAAAACCAACTGATCCGTTAGATTTTGTTGATACTGAAAGTTATAAAAATAGATTAGAAAAGGCTCATAAAAAAACGGGTCTTAATGATGCTGTAATTACTGGGATTGCGACAATAGAGGGTAATAAAGTTGCTACTGCAGTTATGGACTTTGATTTCATGGGCGGTTCTATGGGAAGTGTTGTAGGTGAAAAGGTTACTCGAATTATTGAAAAAGCGATTGAGCTTCGACTTCCTGTCCTCGCTATTACATCTTCGGGTGGTGCTAGAATGCAAGAAAGCGCTTTGAGTTTGATGCAAATGGCAAAAACTTCTTGCGCTGTTTCAAAACTTGATGATGAAGGTCTTTTATATATCAATTTGTTGACAGAACCTACATTTGGCGGCATTACTGCAAGTTTTGGTATGTTGGGAGATATTATTGTTGCGGAACAAGGTGCGAGAATCGGCTTTGCAGGACGTCGTGTAATTGAACAGACAATTCGTCAAAAACTTCCGTCAGATTTCCAAACAGCGGAATATTTGTTAAAATATGGGCAAGTTGATGTTGTTTCTGCTCGTAAGGATTTGCGTCATACATTGGCTAATATTTTAGAAATGCATAAGGGGGGAAAATAATGTCAGCAGTTTTAGATTTTGAAAAACCCATTATGGAAATTCAGGAAAAAATTGAAGAACTAAAAAAAATAAGTGTGGAGTCAGGCATGGATTTAAACAAAGAAATTGAAACTTTTGAACAACAAGCTGAGGATTATAGAAAAGAATTATATTCTAACTTGAAACCTTCTCAAAAGCTTCAAATTGCAAGACATCCGGAACGCCCGAACTTTTTAGACTATGTAAATCATATTTGTACAGACTTTGTTGAGCTTCATGGTGACAGAGAAGGTATGGATGATAGAGCTATTATCGGCGGTTTGGCCAAAATTGACGGTCGCCCTGTCATGATTATCGGGACTATGAAGGGAAAATCTACTAAGGAAAATTTAGAATACAATTTTGGTATGCCTCAACCGCAAGGTTATAGAAAGGCTTTGAGATTATTTAAGCATGCAAGCAAATTCAATATTCCGATAGTAACTTTGATTGATACTCCGGGTGCATATCCAGGAATTAGTGCAGAAGAAACAAACCAAGGTGGTGCAATTGCTGTAAACCTTAGAGAAATGGCAAAATTGAATGTGCCAATCGTTGCAATTGTTACAGGTGAAGGCTGTTCCGGTGGTGCATTAGGCCTTGGGGTCGCTGATAAGGTGTTCTTGCTTGAACATGCTTATTATACAGTAATTTCTCCAGAAGGGTGCGCATCTATTTTGTGGAGAGATGCCACAAAAGCTTCTGAAGCTGCTGATGCGTTGAAAATTACTGCAAAAGATTTGATGAAATTTGATATCATAGATGGTGAAATTGCAGAACCTGTTGGCGGTGCTCATACAAATTATGATGAAGTTTCAGCTAATATGAAGAAAACTATTTTGGAAAGCATTGAGGAACTTGAAAAACTTTCTGTAAAAGACTTGAAAGAACAACGTTATCAAAAATACAGAAAAATGGGTGCTTTCTTAGAAGGTTAGAGGAATTTCAAAGTGAGTCAAACTGATTATTGGGAACTCCAAATAAAGATTAATCCTGACTTGGAAGACATTGTTGCAGAATTCTGCTTTGAAAATCTCCCTTGCGAAGGTGTAGTGTTAGCAGAAGAAGCTTATAAAGACTTGGAGATGATTTCGACGACTGAAGGAACTTTGAAAGTCTTTTTGACAGAAGAACCGCAAAATTTGGAGCAATTGCTTAAATCAGAGCGTGAATTATTAAAAAACCGTGGACTTTCAGATGAAGAGCTTGGAAGTTGGGAATATGTTATTTCTAACAAGCCAAATGAAGATTGGTCTAAAAAATGGAAAGAAAAGTGGGATATTACTCGTGTTACCGATAAAATAGTGATTGTTCCTGATTGGTTAAGCTACGGGGATAAAGAAGGCGAAGTTGTTATTCGTTTAGAACCCGGATGCGCTTTTGGAACCGGTACTCATCAAACAACTCAACTTTGTATGAAAGCTCTTGAAAAATATATGAAAAAAGGTGACAAAGTCGCTGATATTGGCATGGGCTCAGGAATCTTATCGATTTGTGCAAAGAAATTTGGAGCATCTTCTGTTTACGGCTGTGATATTGATGAAGACGTTATAGATGTTGCTAAAGAAAATGCAGTGAAAAATGGGGAAATTCTCCTTTCTGAACCAAATTCCGGTGAAGGTGTGTTTTTTGAGCTCAACACTGCTGATAAAATTCAAGAAAAATTTGATTTTGTTTGTGCAAATATCTTGCACAATGTTTTAGCTGAAATCATGGGTGATTTAAAAAATATTATGAAAAAAGGCGCTTTGATGTCGCTTTCTGGTATTTTGGATGAAAAAAAGCCTGTCGTTTTAGAGGCTATAAAAAGAGAAAATTTAGAAATTA
>USOK01000130.1 GCA_900556295.1 uncultured bacterium
CGCAGAAACGAGACCCTTCTGACCCGGCTGATGGTCGCAGCCGTTCATGAACAGCAGCTCGTCTGTAGATGCGAACATCTCAGCCTTTGCAAGACGTTCCTCCCAGTATGCCTTTGCTTCTTTTTCATCCACCGGGATTTCCATACCGTTGCAGTACCAGTTTGCAAACAGGATACCCAGAAGCTTTGTGCCGTCGGGGGACTGCCACTGCATTTCAGAATAAGCGGATTCGTACTCGCCGCCTTCTTTTAATTCATTGTTAAAACCAACCGGCTTTACGCCGCGGCCAAACGCAACAGCTTCCATGCCAGCCTGGGTCAGCAGCTGAGGCATCTGTCCCGCATTGCCGAATGCATCCGGGAAATAGCCAACCTTTGTCAGATTGCCGTAGGCTTTTGCTTCACGAATACCGGTCTGAAGGTTTCTGACATTTGCTTCACCGCTGGTTAAAAACTCATCCTGCAAGATGTAGAAGGGACCTACCCGGAAATGTCCCTCTCTGACATGTCTTAATAGCTCTTCTCTTTTTTCCGGACGGATTTCCAGATAGTCATCCAGCACGATGGTCTGACCATCCAAGTGGAAGCTGTAAAAGCCGGGATCTTTGTCAAACAGTTCCATGTTGGTGTCGATCAGATCCAGCAGCTTCATTTTATGCCGCTCTAACGGCAGATACCATTCTCTGTCCCAATGAGTATGCAAATATGCGATTACTGTTTTCTTCATAACAACTATTTTTAGCATATTTTTGTTATTTTAGCAATGAGTTAACATAAATTATCTATTTGTGTAGCCGAGAGAGGAATGGAAAATTTTTGAAGTAGTTTTATTGTAAGTTTTGAGGTGAGACTTACATGAAAAAATTTTTATTATTGAGCTTTTTATTGTCTTTAGTTGTGAATAGTGTACAGGCCGTGACTTGGCAAAACTTTGTAGGGAATCGGTATTATGATAACGGATATTATACGCCAAATGTAAGGTATTCAAATGGAAATTATTATCAATCACGTCCTTATTATCATAATCGCAATTATTACCCAAGACCAAGCAGATATAATGGTTATTATCCACAAAATCAAATCTATTATAGCATACCCTATATGGGAGATTATTATAGCAAGCCCGTAATTTATAGAAGCAATGTTAATCGTAAAAGTGCTGTTAATAATTCTGAAAAACTTGTTGCTAACCAGTTTTCAGGAATAGAAAAATTGGAAAATCAAATTATGCTTCAAACTTATGAATACGATAGTGCCAAAAATAGGATTGAGCGTTTGGAACAGCGACTTTTTGGTGCGGTTCAAGAAGGAGATTTAGCGGAACGTTTTGAAACATTAAAACTTGCTTCGAAAAATTTCAAAGCATATAACCCTAAATTACAAAATTATTCTGCGCAAAATTCATATCGTCCTCCGGTATTTACAGGTGGCTTTGGTGGAGGATGGAAAAATACGTTATTAGGAAATTTTAAAAATCAATTTGCAGGCATGCCAACAGGAATTACTCCTGCTATGGATCCTGCTTATATGGATTATTTTGAAGCAGAAAGAGCAATGATGGGGAATGGAGAAGGAACCGCATTACAGACAAACAGAGGATATTATTACTCAAACCGAAATCGTGGAGCTGGAACTGGTGTAACAATATTAGATTGACTTTTTGCGTGAAATCATTAAATCATTCATATAGATGATTATAACACTCAAAAAATAAGTCATAATAATCTAAAAAGAGTGGTATAGAATGCCTTTCAGATACAGATTGCAGAAGGTTCTGGATTTCAGAATTCGTAAAAAAGAAGAACAGCTTACGGTGGTACAAAAGGCGCAACAAGCAGTTTACGAAGCCGAAGAAAATATTCGGCGTAACGAACAAGAAATTCAAGCAACAAAACAGAATATGCGTATGGCAGATCCCATGATGTATGAAACATATGATAATTATCTTCTTCATCTTTGGGATAAGGCTGAACAGTTAGAAGCTATTCGAGTTGAACTTCAACAAAAATTGGAAGAAGAAAAACGAAAACTAGTAAAACTTGAACAAGGTGTAAAAGTCCTTGAAAAACACAAAGAAAAAAACAGAGAAGCTTATATTGCAGAAGAAAAAGCGGCAGAACTGAAACAATATTCTGAATTAGGTGTAACAAGATATTTTCGACAAAGTCAAGAAAAGGCAGAAGAAGAAGCCATGATTTTGAAACAGTTAGAACAAATAGATGGAGGTAGTTAGAAAAAATGAATGTAAGTACATCTTCAACAACAACAGCAACAAGTGCGTCTGAGGTTAGTTCTGCAAAATCTACTAAAACAAGCAGTAGTTCAAAAGCAGATAAATCTTTTGAAGATGAAATGAAAACTGCTTCCAAAACAGAAGACACTAAAGATTCAAAAGTTTCTGAAAAAGATGATAAGCAAGTTTCTAATGACAAAAAAACTCAAAAAGATTCCACAAAGGAAGCTAATAAGCTCGCTGAAGAATTGAAAGAGCCTGATGATATTGTGCCTTCGGATGTTTATTCCGGCGGTGTTAATTTTACCGATTTTAAATATCATAATGAAGGTCAATCTCTTTTGTCGCAGAATATTCAAGATTTGCTGAATACAAAAGATTTGATGTCTACTGTAAATTCTGCTACAACAATTGATTATGATGCAATAAATATGTCTGATTCAGATGCGAACTTCTTTGCAAATCTTGTTCAGAATACAGATATGTCAATGAAAAGTATTGCAAACCAGATAAATGAGCAAATGGCAGAAGGCGCTCAAAATATTCAACAAAATGTACAGGTTTCATCTGTATTGATGGATAAATTAGCAGAATCTATGAGAACAAATCAACCTTTCAGAATTGATTTTGACAAAGATGTTTCTGTCATTATAAAAGTAAATAAAGATGGTAGTTTGGCTGCAAACTTTATTCCAGGGGATAAAGCGGTTGAACAGTATTTGAGAAATAATATTTCATCTTTAAGACAAAGATTTGATGAACAGAATTTGTCATATACTCAATTAAGTTACAGCAATTCTCGTCAGCAACAACAGCAAAGACGTCAAAATAAGGAGAGACACTAATGAATGATTCATTTGTAACGGCTTTAAATACACAAAAATCAACAACAAACTGGATGGACGTTATTGCTCATAACATGACAAACGTTTATACTCCGGGGTTTAGAGAACAGCAGGTAAATTTTAAAACCTTCCTAGGTGGTGCAATTTCTGATGATTACAATAAAAAAATGGATCAAGGAAAATCTACTCCAGGAACTTCTAAAGAAAACGTATTTCTTGAAGGTAAAGGCTTTTTCTTAGTAAAAAATCCAGAAGGAAAAAGTATTTATACAAGATTGGGTGAATTCACATTTGATAAAGAAGGTGTTTATAGAGATAGAAGTGGCAACACTGTTCAAGGTTATATCTTGAACGATAAAGGTGAAATCATGCAAGGAACAAAGTCTATAACATCTGATTTGTACCAAGAAACAGCTATGAAAGGTGGAGCACTTGACATCCCTACAACTAATATAAAAATGTGGATTGATCCGAATAACGGTAAATATTTGGGTAAATATGATGATTATGAAATCAAAAATGACGGAACTATTTATGGGAAAGCCGATAACGGAAAGCGTTCTGTGCCTTTATATAGAATTACCACAAGAAACTTTAACAATTCTGCAGCCTTGTATGAGTTTAAAGAAGGACAATTTTTAGAAACAGAAGAATCTGGAAAACCGTTAATAGGTGTTGGAGAAATTCGTTCAGGCTTGTTAGAAATGTCAAACGCAGATTTTAAAGCAAATATTTCATATTACCAAATGGCAAAAGTTCAAATGGATGTTTCAAACAAATTGATTTCATCTCAAAAAGAACTTCTGCAAGAAGCTTTAAGACTTGTAGGAAACTAGACTTAAAACATATTTTAAACTCCATTTTTCAAGGGACTATATGTCCCTTTTATTTCGCTTATAATTTCTTGGATTTCAACAGAAACATCATTGAAATCTTTAATGTTTTGTTTTACAAGATTTGCAAATTCTGCTTTTTTAAATTCGTGCAAACCTCTGTGTTTGAAAAAATCTTCTAAAAACTCAACCTTAGATGTGCTTTCTTGTAAGCCTTCAATAGGAGCAATCGAGATGTTTTTAGTCGCAAAATTCAAGGTGCGTGCGATTAAAGAAATAGGTAACATATCCTCAAATTCTCCACTTTTTAAAAGGTGGATTTTGTCAATATTTCGAAGTTTTGGCTGGATTTCTTCTAGGTTTTTTTTCGCATCATTATCAAGTAACACAAAAATTGGGATTTTTAAACATTCTGCGAAGTTGTAAAAATATTTAACAACTTGGTTTTTCCCGCCTGCAGAAATTATATGTATGCCATGCTCATCAAAATTAAAATTGCAAAGTTTTGAAAATACCGGTAAAAGAATTTCTTCCGTAATTCCCTCACATAAAAGCACTTTTTTTACGGGATATCCGAAATCGCTATTTTGAGTAGTGTTGGGAGAAATAGTCTTAAACCATTTTAAATTATTTGGGAGCTCGGTTGGTAAAAGTTTTACTATAGCAGTATAGTTTATTTGGTTTTTTAAAAGTGTCTGAGATGCGTCATTTATGTTAAAAATAGAGTTCTCATATTCATAAAGTTTTTGATTGATATATAGGTCATTTACTTCTTGAGGAACTGATGAATTTATGATTTCCTGTACAAGCTTGGTTAATTCAGAATAATCCATTTCATCAAGTTCATGTTTTTTTATTTTTGGTTCAATGAGATTGTTAATTATTATGTCTTTAAAAACTCGCAAATATTTTGTTTCAGTTTCTTTGAAACGAGTAAGTCTATCGACTGAAATTATTAGCTGTTCTTTTGTCAATGGTTTTATTTTCAAATTTTTATCCCTAATTGTAACATTTGTAAATTAAATTTGCTTTTA
>USOK01000131.1 GCA_900556295.1 uncultured bacterium
ACCTAAAATCATTAACCCAGAAATAAATTTGTTCATCTTTAATTCCTCATATTTACCAGTAAACCTTTTTCGTGTATAATTATATCGTAGATAAAAAAGTTTGTAAACATGTAGTTATAAATTTTATTGATTTACCCAATTAAGAAAGGAAAAGTATGGATAATTACACAATGACTAAGATTGTTGCGACTCTAGGGCCTGCATCATCTACAAAGGAAAAAATCAGAGAACTATTTCACGCTGGAGTAACCATGTTCAGATTAAATTCTTCACATGGCGATGTTGAAATGCACAAACAAAACTTGTCTTACATCAGAGAAATTGAAGAAGAAGAAAAAACTTTAATTCCTATATTGTTAGACTTACAAGGACCAAAAATCAGAATTGGAAACCTTCCTCAATCAATCGAAATTCACAAAGGCGATATTCTTAAATTCCGCCACCAACCTGAAATTACAGGCGACATTCTTCCTGTTGACTACAAAGGTATGGCTGATGACGTTACGCCTGGCGAAAAAATCATGATCGATGATGGGAAACTTCAACTTGAAGTTAAAAAAGTCGAAGATAGAGTTATCTTTGCAGAAGTTTTAACTGACGGTCTTTTAAAACAAAGAAAAGGCATCAACATTCCTGGTTCTCAAGGCAGTTTGGATGTTCTTACTGAAAGAGATTTGAAATTCGTTGAATTTGCTGCACATGCCGATATCGACTATTTAGGATTGTCTTTCGTAAGAGAAGCTTCTGATATCGTTAAATTGAGAGATTTACTTCACAAACATGGTAACTACACTGCAAGAATTATTTCTAAAATTGAAAAACCACAAGCAGTAAACAATATTGATGCAATCATTGAAGTTTCAGATGGTATCATGGTTGCCAGAGGTGACTTGGGTATTGAAATTTCTAACGAAAAAGTACCTATCGTTCAAAAAACTATCATCAGAAAAGCTAACTCTAAGAGAAAAGTAGTTATCGTTGCAACACAAATGTTAGACAGCATGATTGAAAACCCAATTCCAACTCGTGCTGAAACCTCAGACGTTGCAAACGCAATTCTTGACGGTACTGACGCAATCATGTTGTCAGGTGAAACTGCAGCAGGTGCTTACCCAGTTGAAGCCGTTGCGATGATGAAGAAAATTGCGGATTACGTTCTAGACTCAACATTCATGAGAAAAAACAAATTCCCTAGAAAAATGGTTGAAGAAGAAAAAGATTCTCAAGCAATGGCAATCGGAATGTCAATCGCTGATATGGCAAGAAAAATGCCAGTTAAAGCTGTTATTGCATTGACAGGAAGCGGATTTACAGCATCTATGCTTGCAGAAGGGAAATTGAGCGTTCCTATTTTTGCATGCTGCCCAGACAAAAAAGTTTGCCGTAACATCAAATTGTTTAGAGGGGTATACCCTATTCCTTTGAACTTTGAAGCATCTATCGACAAAAAATCTTTGTTGGAATTAGATGAATTCTTAATCAGCAAACTTGGATTGTCAAAAGATGATTTCGTACTAATCACAGGTTCAGTTCCTGAATTATTGGTTGGTGGTACAAACTTCATTAAAATCCATAAAATTGGCTTGTTGCAAAAAGACTAGTTTAAATTATGAACAAGTAAAAACTCCTGAGAGATAGTTCTTTCAGGAGTTTTTTATTTCCACACTAGCAACAACTCCACAAAAAAAAGACCTTCTTAATTATTTTAAGAAGGTTGAAAAATTTTTTTAGGAAGGAATAGGAATTTATACTCTCTTTTATTTAAACGTTCTCTCTTAATATCCTCAAGCTATTTAATGCTCTCATATATATAAAGTATATAAACAATATCTAATTTCAAATACTATCCAAGTTGTTACAAAAGTTAACACTTGATTTTTATTTTGCATTGTTCTACAATATAGGTTGTAGGAGACATGCAGGAGTTAAGGAATGTTAGTTTCATCCATTGCCCGTTTTAATGCGATTAGTACCATGAATAATGCAGTTTTTATGTCATTGAATAACGCAAATGACATGGTTAATGGAATTAATAATACTCACGCTTTCGGGGGAGAACATGATTTGAGTATGCTTAACCAGATGGATAAAAAAAACAGTCTTAATATATCAACTAATAGTTTGATATACAAAATAGCTTGCTTACAAGAAAAAATAGCTACTAAATACAAAAGCAACGAAACAAAAAAATCTTTAAACGTTTTGACATAATTTTAATTATTTTCTTTAAACAACTCTTTTACTAGAATAGAACAAATTGCAGGAATTACGGCTACAAATAACAAAACATTTGTAATTCCAAAATTTTCTGCAACAAATCCTAGCATAGACATTGCTATTGCAACAACTCCCCAAGAAAATCCGTTTATAAAACCTGAAATAATACTACGATATTCCGGCAAAACATTCTGAGCCATCAACATAGTAACAGGAGTTGCCATCATTGTAACAAAACCCATAATTATGAATATAATAAGCGACAATGTCGGATGAGGCCTACAAGACAGTACAAACAATATCATCAATGGCAATGTTGAAATCATTGAAATATAAAAGACATTGGCAGAACCAATTTTCTTCTCAATATTACTACTTACAAGCGAACCTATTCCTCCTGCAAATATAAACGCAAACAGAGCCATCCCAATATAAAATGGTCTATATCCCATATTCTTCCACAAAAAAGGAAGTAAAATAAAGCACGCTGACGAAATCATTGTTTTCATCATCGCTATAAGATTCAATATATTTAACTTTCTATTAGACAAAATTCTTTTGAACGCTGTTTTGAAATCAATTTTATCTTTAATTTGTTCAATATTTGAAAGTTTTGGAACGAAGCAAAACATTAACAAAGCCCAAGTACAACCAATGACGGTCATTAACGGCATCTTTGGCATTCCTAAAAACTGAGTAATTGCAGAAGAAACTATCGGACCACAAGAATATCCCAAAGTTCCCATAGCAACAAATACAGCCATTGCTTTGCCTGCATCAGAATATTTTGCAAATTTCGACGCAAAACCTAATGCCTGCGGATGAAATAAACTGGAGCCAATACTACCAATTATAATAAATAGAATCAAAATAAATGGATTATGAGCTAACGCAGACAACGGAATAAATATTGAAGACAATATCAATCCCCAAAATATAAAAGAACGCTTTACATTATTATCCGCCAAAAAACCGAATAATGGCTGCAATAATGATGAAAATATATGCGATATAGTTAAAATAATAGTCGCTACAGCCATTGAAATTCCAATTTTAGCCGCAATAAACGGCATAATAGGATTTAATACTCCTGTATAAATATCATTTATAAAATGTCCGCCACCAAGCCAAATCAGCGCTTTTTTATAAGCATTTTGAGGTAAATTTTTATCCATATCCATAACAATATGATTTAACTTCAAATATAAGTAAAAATCAATGCTTTATAATTTTCACTACACATTTTTACGATTTATTAAAAATAATAGAGCAATAGACGCAAATATTATTAATAAAATAGAAACAAGCTGCGCAACAGGAATTCCGTATATATTCAATACACTATCAACTCTAAAGTGTTCAACAAAAATTCTTGCTAACGAATACAAAATTAAATACATACAAGCTAACGTCCCAGGGTATTTTGAAAACTTCTTAAAAAACACAAGTAGCACGATAAAAATCAAAATATCTAATATACTTTCGTACAAAAAAGTTGGATGAAAATATTGAAAACCCATATATTGTGCTGGACGATGCGAAATAGGAATAAACAACTTCCAAGGCAAATTAGTTGGAGAGCCAAATGCCTCCGAATTAAAGAAATTTCCCCAACGACCGATACTTTGACCTAAAGCAGTTCCGCACAAAAAAACATCTATCAATTTAAAAAAAGACATTTTATATTTTTTTGAAAAGTAATACAAAGCGCAAAGCCCAATAATAATAACACCATGAATAGATAAGCCACCCTGTCTTATGTAAAAGATTTCAAGCGGATGATTGAAATAATAAGCAAAATTCACAAGACAATAATAAAATCTTGCACCTAAAATTCCAATTATTATTATATATGGAGAAAAATCAATGATATTTTGAGCTTTTTCAACGCCATAAAACTTCTTATACAAGCAATAAGCACAATACACACCAATCAATATTGCAATTGCCAAAATTATTCCATAATAATAAATAGGGAAGCCTAATAAATTAAACGCAACATCAGTCGGAGATTGAAACATGTTTATTTCACAGCATTCTCTGCAACAAGCTTTTGTAATTCTTTTATTTTTTCTTCTACATAAGTCTTGTCATCTGCATTCTCACTCTTGTCTTGATACAAACTATAATCAGAAATAGCATCATTTAACAACGTACTCAACATTGTTTTAGCATTCTCGGACAATGTAACCTTTGTATCTTGAGCATTTTCATCCTTTTCAACCTTAGCAATAGAATTATCACTATTAACTTTCACTGCGCCTGAAATAATATCTTTTGCCAAGTTTTCTTCACAAACAGCTAAAGAATAATACGCATCCGCAAAATCTGGATTCAATTTTATTGCGTCGCCATACGTCTTAATCGCACTCTGATAATCTTCAGCCTTTGTATATGCAACAGCCAAATTATATTGAGTTTCAAAAACACTACCGTCTAAATCAACGCTTGATTTCAACCGTTCAATCGCTGAAACATAATCTCCTTTGTCCATAAAGTCTTTTGCCTTATTGTTAAGTTCCTGAACAGCAAAGTTATTAATACATGCTGTAGAAATTACAGAAATAAACAATATACTAGCTAGTAAAAAAGCTTTTTTCATGCTATAATCAACCTCATAAAATTATTTGTAATTTTTATTATAAAATAA
>USOK01000132.1 GCA_900556295.1 uncultured bacterium
TTATATATAATTGGTTCAGATGTAGTAAAATCAAGAAAGATACTCCTATGAACAGATATTTTATGCCTATATTAATGTTGACAATTTCAAATATTTTCATGACTTTTGCATGGTATGGACACTTAAAACATAAGTCAACGGCACTTTGGGCTGTTATTTTGATAAGTTGGGGAATAGCGTTTTTTGAATACTGCTTTCAGGTTCCGGCAAACAGAATTGGTAGTTCTGTTTACTCAGCAGCTCAGCTTAAAACGATACAAGAAGTTATTACACTGGTTGTATTTAGCGTGTTTTCTGTTCTTTACTTGAAAGAAGAATTCCGTTGGAACTACCTTGTTGGGTTTGTTTTTATAATTCTTGCAGCATTTTTTATTTTTAAAAAATGGTAATATATATTGAACAATATTTTTATTTATTGTATATTTATGTTTGTTGCGGAAGTAATTCAGTGGTAGAATGCAACCTTCCCAAGGTTGACGTCGCGGGTTCGAGTCCCGTCTTCCGCTCCATTTGTTTTTAGAATTAGGGACATTGGAGATGAAATCCACTCAAGCATTTGTTTGGCTTAGTGTTCGGCGAGAGAGAGCTGAAGGAGGAGTTTTGGCTGGTGGAAATTTTTTATTCTGCTTCTTGTTTTTTGATACTTTCGCCTAAAAGCTCGAAAGAACCTCGTGTCACAACTTCTTCGCCAGCTTTTACGCCGGAAATGATTTCTGTGTAAAGATCATTTTTCTTGCCGGTTTCAACTCGTCTTTCTTCATAAGTGTGAGGCGCAACCTTTACATAAGCAAAATTGTAATCACCAAATTTTTCAACAGCGTCAGTTGGGATCGCTAAAACATGGGCTATTCCTGTGTTTACAAACATTTCTGCGTACATATTAGGTTTAATTTTAAAATCCTTGTTTGGAATATCTGCTCGAACTTCAAGAGTCTTTGTTGTGCTATCCAAAATCGGTGAAACATAAGATAGAACCCCATTGATAGATGTCCCATTTCTTTCTTCAATAGTTCCTGTTACGGCTTCTCCAAGGTGCAAATAAGGAGAATCTTTCTCAAATGCATAGCCAACAAGCCAAATTGTTTTTAAGTCTGCAAGATTAAATAACTCTCTGTTCTTTTCTACAATCTCTCCGGGATTGACTTTTCGCTCCAAAAGAACTCCGTTTTTTGTGGCTTTAATTGTTACATATGGATAAATTTGCCTTGTTTTCAAAACATTATCTATACTTCCGCCATACACAGCCAAACGCTGACGGTAAACGTTTATGAGAGAATTTCTTTTAATATTCAAAGCATCAAGATTGGCTTTGTCCTTGCGTAATTGTGCATTTGCAGCCTCGTAATCGGCACGAGAAGAAATCTTTTCGTTATAAAGAGTTCTTTCCCTGTTGTAGTTCTGCAAAGACAGATTATATTGTGCTCTCAGCTCATTTGTATTTGCATCAATATCAAGAATTTTTTCCAAAAATTCAAGCTGAATTTGGCTGATTTCATCTGATTTTATTTGAACAATAGGTTGACCGATTTTTAAAACAGCGCCAGGTTCAACAAAAACATTCGTTATTTTTCCATCAATCGGGGAATAAATTCTTTCGATAGATTGGTTCCTAGCCTTGAATTGAGCCGGAATTGTAATCTGTAATTCAATATCCATCATGCTTAAAGGTGCTGTTTGAATTTTTGCATTCTTTTCTTGTACTTCTGTCAAAACAAGACGCTTGTTGTGTTGTTGTTCGTCTTGTTTAGTGCCGCAACCCGTTAGTGTCAAGGCTATGCAAAATATTATAAATAGTTTAAGAAATTTCATTTTTATTTTCCCCTGTAATTTTATATAATAACGGAATTAAAAATATTGTAAAGACTGTTCCGAAAGACAATCCGCCTATAATTGCGATGGCAAAAGGCTTTTGACTTTGTGCTCCAATTCCGTTTGATAAAGCTGCCGGTAACAACCCTAAAATTGCAACAAATGAAGCCGTTAAGACTGGGCGTAATTTTTGTACAGCCCCTCGAATTACCGCCTCTGTCAAGTTATGGTTGGTTTTATTTTGCCTAATAATTGATGACAACATGATTACGCCGTTTTGGATTGAAACACCGATTGCAGCAATAAAACCTACACCTGCCGAAATTGAAAAATAAGTTCTTGTTATAAATAACGCAAATATACACCCAGAAAGGGTTACAAGTATTGTTGACATTGCAATCAAAACATCTTTTTTGTTTTTGTAGTTAAGGTGTAAGATTACACCAATTAAAATTAAAGTTATCGGCAAAATAATTGCTAGTCTTGTGTTTGCACTCTTTTGACTTTCAGATTGTCCAGCCCATTTTATACGGTATTCGTCAGGAAGTTGAAGCTTTTTGTCAAGTTCTTTTTGTGCATCTTTTACGGTAGAGCCGAGATCTCGTCCTCTGATATTAAATCTGACGATTGCAACTCGTGAATTTTCGCTTCGTGTAATAATCATAGCACCGTTGTCGGTTGAAATGTCCGTTACATTGCTTAGTGGAACGGAAATTCCTTCCGGTGTTTTTACAATAATATTTTGAATTTTTCGGTAAGAATCTCTGTCTTTGGCTTCCAGTCTTAAAAATACGTCAAAACGTTTTTCGTTTTCCAAAACTTGTGTCGCATTTTTTCCTCCAATTGCAATTTCTACAACTTTTTGAATATCGTCACTGCGAAGCCCATAACGAGCGGCTTTCACTCTATCAATTTTAATTTGATATTGTGGCTGACCGATAATTTGATCGTAAGAAAGATCAACAATTCCTCGAACATTTGAAAGCACTGCAAGGGTTTGATCTTGCAATTTTTGAAGTTCATATAAGTCAGAACCGTAAATTTTTACAACAACTTGTCCTTTTGAACCTGAAACGGCTTCTTCCACGTTATCCTGAATATATTGAGTGAAATACGTCGTAATCCCCGGAATATCAGACAATTTTTCAGACATATCTTGGATTAATTTTTGTTTGTTCTTGTGCCATTTAAAGCGCCAATCTTTTGCAAGTTTCAAATCAACCATGTTTTCAATGTTGCTCAAAAGGTTTGGATCTGTTCCGTCATCAGCAGAGCCAATATGCGAAATAACGTTTTTAACTTCCGGATATTGAAGTAGAATTTCGCGGATTTCTCGAGCAACTTCAACGGAATGCTCTATTGTTGTACTTCTCGGTAAAACTGTCACTCTCAGCCAAATATTCCCTTCATCAAGGTTTGGGAGAAATTCAGAACCGATAAAGTTAAATAATATAATTGATAGTGTAAAAATCGCACAGACAAGTGACAAGAATTTTTTCGGGTTTGCAAATATTTTTTCCAATAACTCTTTGTATTTTTTAGTTATTTTATCCAAAATTTTGTTGTCTTTTTCTGAAATATCTTTGTTTGGCATGTATATTGCAGAAATCGCTGGTAAAAAGATTAATGATGCTATTACAGCGCCAATTAGTGAAAACCCCATTGTGAATGCCAGTGGATGGAATAATTTGCCTGCAACACCGTCGAATGCAAAAATTGGAAGAAAACAGCACAGAATTATTGCTGTAGAAAAAGTTATTACACTTCCAACTTCTTTTACTGCTTTATAAATAATTGCTTCTTTTCTGTTTTGTGTTAGTTTGCCTTTGTATTGAGCAAGACAGCGAAAAATATTTTCCATAAGGATAACTGCACCATCTACAATGATTCCAAAGTCCACCGCTCCCATACTCAGAAGGTTTGCAGGGATGTCAAATAATTTGAATAAAGAAAATGCAAATGCCAAAGCCAGTGGAATTACCAAAGACGCAATCAAGGTAATTCGCAAATCCAGAATGAATGCGAACAAAATCAGGATTACGAAAACAATTCCGCAAACCACGTTGTGCCCGATAGTGTGCATTGTGTTGTGAATAAGTTCATTACGGTCGTAAAACGGTTTTAAATGAATTCCTTTTGGCAGTTGAGCTTTTATGTCGGGCAATCTAGATTGAAGGTTTTTAATTGTTTTAGTCGGGTTTTCCCCTTTCCTCATTAAGACAATGCCTTCAACAACATCGTTGTCAAGGTTTTTGCCTACTTGTCCTATCCTTACGGCAGGTTCAATTGTTACAACTCCAACGTCCCTAACTCTTATAGGAATTCCGTTACGTGAAGTTATTACGGTATCTTCGATACTTTTAACATCAGAATATAGTCCTAAACCTCTAACAATATAGGCTTGATCGTTTTTAGAAATGTAATGCCCGCCGCCTGTTGAGTTTGAAGCCTTTATAGCATCAAAAATTTCACCTACATCAAGATTGTAAAAACGAACTTTTTCGTGGTTAAGAATGACTTTATAAGTTTTTACAGGTCCACCAAAACTATTAACTTCAATAATTCCGGGAACTTGCTTGAAAGCTTTTTCCATCTGCCAATCTTCAATTGCCTTCAAGGTCATTGGGTTGTAGTAGTCGGATTCCAAAGTATATCTGTAAATTTCACCAATTGCAGAAGCATCAGGCCCAAGTACAGGTTTTACGCCGTCAGGCAGTTCCGTCTGATAAATTCTCTCTAAAACTTGTTGTCTAATCAAAGTGGACGGTAAGCCATCTGCAAATACAACCTTAATCACTGAAAGTCCAAAAAGAGAGCTTGAGTACATTTTTTGTTCATTCGGAATTCCGTTTAAGTTTTTTTCTAAGGGAATTGTTGCGAGGCGTTCAACTTCTTCTGCAGATTTCCCGGGCATCTGCGTTATTACCTGCACTATTGGATTTGTAAAGTCTGGGTAAGCTTCAATATCAAGAGTTTTTAAGCAATATATTCCTGCGCAAATCAAGACTAGGGCAATTGTTGCAGATATGAATTTCTTTTTTATCGCAAGTTT
>USOK01000133.1 GCA_900556295.1 uncultured bacterium
CAAACAATATTGCAATTCCTGCCAAAGCAGTTTTTACAGATACCCCAGTTTTACATCCAGACGCAGGATCCATAAGGGTTTTTGCATCTTTAATAAAATTTGCTGATTTTGACAAAAATTCTGATTTTTCAGTTCCTATCGAATCCAATTCGCTTTTAAAGACAACAACTTTTCCGGTTATTTCCTCTATTTTTTTAATGATTGTATCAAAATTATAATTAGGTTTTGCCTCTGCAAAAACGATTTCTGTATTGGCATACTGTGCAAGTGTACTTTCCAAAGAAACAGAAAGTTTATCTCCACTCATAACTGGAGTTTCTGTTACAACGAACTGACCGAAACTAATCCATGCACCTTGATACTGGAAAAATATCTCGATATTTAGTCCTTTAGAAATTCCATCTAAGTAATTCATGGTTATACTTGCGTTCTTTATATACACGTTTCCAATGCCAAAAACACTTCCATCGTAGCATCCATTAGAAATTTTAATAGAATCAATCTGTAATTTCTCATTGGTATATTCAATCGCTCCAATTTTTACTTTAACGTCCACATACTCCGTAGTCATAGGTATACTTGTCATTGTTCCACCGCCTCAAATGATATTGACTGATTCAACATTTTTCCGTTGATAAATCCGTATTGTTGCAAAGAATAATTGTTGAAATAAACTGTTATCGTTTCCCATTCCCCAAATTCATTCGTGAATCCTAGTTTGTGGAATGCTGTTTTGTCGCACGTTTTGCTCTTAATCAACTTTAATTCCGCTACTGTGATATTGGGTGGAAACGACATTTTTATGCTGACCTTGTTATCCACAACCGTTCCTTGTGCTTTTGCCGTAGAGGTTCGTCGAAAGTTTGAACTCTGTACTTGATTTCTTTTAATATCCACACCGCTAGCGGATGGACAAGCAATTTTCTGTCCGTCAATCTCCGGAACTCTATATGCCATGTCTTTTCCCCCTTTTTGCAATAAAATAGCACCTACCAAATAAGATAGGTGCTACATTGTTTATGCCAACTTCCATCCGGAACCTCGGCTTCGTGTAATCTGTTCGGCTTTCCCCATGATTGTTGTCGTAAGTTTCGTTCCGTCCAAATATACATCTCCTGTCTGCTGGCTTTGATTTTCTGATACTGCCTGCGATACCGCTGCATAGATAGCCGGTGCAAGCGTGTTTGTAATCGCTTGTGCAAATGCAGTAGTAATCTGTTCGTTATTAGCGACCGCGGTTTTGCCGTTATTGAATTTTCCGACAAGTTCTCCGTGATTAGCCATGAAAAGTCCATCTTCCGGGAATCCACCGGTACTGTACGTTGGAAGTTTTGACGCAAAATCCGAAAGTTTGGATAGTCCGCTTGTTTTTAATGCCCTTTCGTATGGTTTTCCCATATTTTTAGGGCTAAGATTATCCAGTATCTTCTTTTGCTCTTTTGTAATTCCAAACTGTATTGGTGCCTTAATTGGCGATAACTTTACTTTGGAAACTGCATCTTTAATTCTTTTTTGTAAGTTTGATGTATTAACATTTGTACTAACATTTACAGACTTGCTTTGTAGTTTATCAATTACATTTTTAACTTTATCTATAGAATCTGTTCCGCTTGTTTTAGCGGTAACAGAAACTTCTTTTGATGTAAGTTTTCCAATTGCGGCATTAAGTTCGTCAACGGATTTATAATTTCCGTCAACAACGTCTTTATATGCTTTCCATGTTATCTCGCCATTGTCAAGTTTGTCTTGAAGTGTTTTTAATGCATTTTTTGAAGATTGCGTTTCGACACCAAGGTTTTTCATAGTTTTCTTCAAACTATCAGATGCCTTTTGGTAATCGCTAGTTTTTACTTTGGCATTATCCATGACATTATTGTTTTTACTAATCTGTGCGTTAATATCAGACTCTGCTTTTTTCAAAGTATTTACTTCCGCTCTTGCCGCATTTACTTTTGTAGCATATCTTCCAAGTATTTTGACTTGTGCTTGATATTCTGCGCTATTTACTCCAGAACGTTTTTTAACGTTGTTTGCAACTTCCTGTGCCGCCGCAAGTTCTTTTGTATATTTTGCAAGTTTTGCCTGTGCTTCGGAAAGTTTATTTCCAGTTTCCTGCTTTTTCTCGTAAAGTTCCACAGAAGAATTGTATGCCGCCTGTGCTTTAGCCGCTCTGTCAAGATTGGAAATCAGACCATTCAACTCATCTTTGTTACCTTTGAATGCCCCTGTCTGCTTATCAATATTCTTTGATAACCCAGGAATTTCATCGGATAACTGTTTTGAGTATTCTTTCATTACGGCAATATCAGATGCGGTAGGGTTTGTCTTTTGGCTTAACTCATAGTATCTATTGGCTAATTCCTTTATGTTTTTCCCGTTTTCCAAATTGCCAGAATTATTGATTTCCTTTATATCTTTATTTATTTCATCTGTATACTCTTTTGTCTTTTGTAAATCCTCGTTTGCTTTTTGTGCGTTTATATCTAACTTTGCCGGTACTTTGATTTCGTAATCTCCGGTGTAATTGTAGGCATCTATCGCTTCGCTGATTCTGTCTCCAATCATTAAGCCTGCGCCGATGGCTGCTCCAACTGCCAACAATACCGGTGCCGCCGCCGCGGCTATTCCTGTGGCACTCAATCCGCTTAATCCACTTGTAATTGCTCCACTTATTTTTGCTCCAAGCGAAACAATCGCAGTTTTGGCAAATGTGATTTTAGACAAAATAAATGTTCCAATTTTGCTTGCGGCAAACGAAGTAGCGATTTTAGTTTTAAGGCTTTTTGCCATAGTTAAAGCAACTTCTCCCATCTTTTCTGTCGCTGCTTGCTTTAAACCTGCAAAGAAACCAGTTTTACCAAACAATCCTTTTATTGTTTTTGCCGCAAAAATCACACCAAAAACGCTACTTAATGCGCCAATCACACCGGCTGGATCTTCTTTCAATGCAGAAATTGCAATCGTCATAATGCTATTAAACGCATTTCCGATTGTTTTTCCAACGGAAGACCAAATTCCAACCCAGTCTATACTTCCAAGGAATTGACCGATAGATTTACCAACTTTCTCCCAATTCACACCGGAAAGTGCCGTATTGATTGATGCAAGAATACCTTTTAAACTATCGGACAACGTTTTACCAAGTTCCTGCCATCCAGTTAAACCAGTATTCTTTCTTACCTCTCCCATTTCCTCAAAAAATCCGTTGATTCCATCTGCTATTTTTTGTCCAAGACCACTAAAATCAAAATTTGTAACCAAGCCAAAAGCAAATTGAATCATTCCACGGACTTTAGCACCAAGAGTTTTTCCGGCAAGTGTCATGTCTGCATTTTGAAGTGCTGAATTGATTCCAGTCGCTACAGATACGCCAAGACCAAGCCAGTCAAATGTAGTTCTGAACGTGTATAATGCCCCCATAGCCGTATTAAATCCATTGGCTAAAGTTTTACCCACGGTTTCCCAGTTAATGCCTTGTACCATGCCATTAAGGAACGTAGCAAGGGATTTAGCAAGTTTATTTGTTGTCGTCTGAATTTTACCCCACGGTATACTGTCAAGCCCGCTTGTCAGCCATGAACCAACGGATTTTCCAAGGCTGGTATAATCTCCGCCTTTTTTCCAACCGCCTAAAATGGCTTTTTTCAATTTAGCCGCTAACTCAACCGCTTTATTTTTGTTACTCTTAAAGGCTTTATCCCATATGCTTTCATATCCTTTAACTGCCTTATTGATATCTTCCGATAAATCAATTCCAGCACCACGACCGTTTTTCTTTCCGGAAGATGAGCCATCGTCTTTGTTATTTGCCTGCAATTTATTGACGATATCAAATCCCTGTAAGTTATCATTAAGTTTTTTCTGCTTTTTGCTTGCTTTATCAGCGGCATCGCCATAATCATCCAATCCGTCAACCGCATCGCTATAATCTGGTGTAGCCATTGATGTATCGTCATATAATTTTGCTCCGGTCAACTTAGCAACCCATTGTGCAAAATCCTGCAAAACCATAACTACGGCATTCAGATATGGATATAATTTTTGAACTACCGGCAAAAATATTTGACCTATGGTTCTACTCAAATTTTTCAATCCGGCCTGCAACATTCTTACCTGGTTTGCGGGTTGATTGATTGTTCTAGATAAGTCCGCGTATGCAACTTTTGATTGTTCCAACATAGTTAAAACACGTAATTGCATTTTTTCTTGCTGGCTCATGCTTGAAACACTTGCGCTAATTCCATGCGCTAATGCCGTTTGCGCCAAGCCTGCTTTTGTGGTGTCGATTCCATACTGGTATAATGCCCTTGATTGTCCAATCAATCCACTTTGGAAGTTATCCATTACGTCTGACAAGTCTTTATTAGACAATGACGACCAATCCGCTGACAACATACTCAATGCCTTTGACGTGGCAATAGAAGTTTCTCCAAGCATTCCGGCAGAGTTTGTAATCTGCGAAATTGCCGCATTGTAATTCATTACCTCGGTCAAATCTAAACCAAGATTATGTTGCATATTGCTTGTCGCTTCTCCGGTGTCGTAATCAACGTTGAACCCGGTCATTTGAGTTTGTAATTTAGCAAACCTCGTACGAAAACTATCTGCATATGCTTCTGCGGAATCATAACCGGCTTTTTTAAACTGGCTCGCACTATCTTTTCCAACTTTATCCAATGCAACCGAAAAATAGTTAAATTCCTCGATGTAGTCCTGCATTGAGCCGATTGCACCGCCAAGTGCCTTAACACCTCGAATTACCATGAAGAATTTAGCATAAAACATTCCAATGCTTGATGCTATGTTTTTGGATTCCTTGTTGAATCCTAGCATTCTCGTGACTACAC
>USOK01000134.1 GCA_900556295.1 uncultured bacterium
GGTTAAATATATTCAGGATTATAATGCATGGCTCGCTCAAAAAGATAAACCGGATTTGTATAAACAATTCAGTGATTTAGTTGGAACAAGTGACAATCCAAAAGCAATATGTTATAGAATAGCATTAAATGGTGGGGCAGATTGCTATAAGCATATTTTGGCGAATTTATTAGGTATGACATCTAATGCTTCTCCTCAAAAAGATTTAATTGCAAGCAATGGTGAACATGTAACGGTATCTGGTGCTGATTGGTATTCAAATGGGGATTTTGGTGATATTCCCGAAGAAATGAAAAATCCAGATAGGTTTTGTGACAAAGATGACTATTATGATGCAAATGATTTAGATAATAAAGAAAATCTTCTTCAAATAGCGTTAGATGCAGGAAGAGAACCTACTGAATTAGAAATTTTAAAAAGTGACTATGTATATGATAAAGAAAATAAATGTGTAAAAAAGAATGATAAAGGAGAACCGCAATTAAAAACATTAAAACAAAAAGCTATCGATTTATTTTATATAATTAAAAATGGGTTGATAACTGACAAAGCTGAGATGCGAGAAACTTTGGTTAATTTTACAGATGGTGATATGAAAAACTTAACAGGACCAAAACCCGAAATGCCGGATAAGCCCGTACTTCCTGTAAAACCGGATAAACCAAAGTTTGAATTTACAGTAAATGATAAAGACAAAGGGCAATGGTATATCAACTTATGGTATATGATGAATGGTTCAGAAACTGCTAATAAAATAAAACAAAACGTAGATGATGACGGTAATACTATATTTACAGTTGAGGATACTGATAAAAATAAGAATGCTCAAAATTACAAAGTTATAGATGACCAATTGTTTACCAGCAACGAATGGTTAACATTTGCCCTGAAAAACGGTATTGTTACATTGAAACAAGCATCATATTTTAACCCAGCAACCGATAGCGGAAAAGTTGCAGAATTGAATTCCGAAGGCTATTTCTGGAATTCAACAGCATATTCAAGCACTACAGATATTGTTGCCGTAGAGGATGAAGTTGCAATCGCAAAAGCCGAAGTGAAATATAAAAACACAACAACCGAAATCGAAAACCAAGATAAAAAATATGATCAAGATTTGAAGAAATTAGATTCCGAACATAATGCGTTGCAAACAGAATACGAGTCATTAAAGAGCGTAATTGACAAGAACGTAGAACGTTCATTCAAGGCATTTCCATAGGTAGAATTAAAAAACGATTTGTATATTTCTAAAATTGTTGTTTGATAGACTCCGGATCGTAGTCCGGAGTGACAGTTTAGGTTTAGTTGTTTTTGTAAGTAGTTGCAATTTTCGTTATTCTGAAAAGGCTGAAAAATTTTCTGCCTTTTTTAAATATTTAAAAATCTCTTGGTTTTACGCCCTTAATCCAGTTAGATTCTATTGTTTCAAGAGATATTCCTTTGGTTTCTGGAACGAACCAATAAACAAATATTATGCATAAGAATGACACAGTCGCAAAAATCCAGAAGGTGTATGCTCCTCCGATTCTATGAATAAGAATAGGGAAACTCCCGACTACAAAGAAATTAAATGCAAAGTTTGCTACTGTGCATAAGCTCATTGCCAAACCTCTTATTTTTAGAGGGAATACTTCTGAAACGATTATCCAGCCGATAGGCCCAAGGCTGAATGCAAAACAAATGATATATGTTGCAAGGCTGCCGACAGCAACCCATTTTAAGCTATCTCCGAGTATATCTGCCCAATAAAAAGCGCAGCCGAGTCCGACTAAACTTAGCATAACTCCGCTCAATCCAATATACAACAATGGTTTTCGCCCAAATTTGTCAGTAAAGAATACTGCAATAATGGTCATCAAAAAATTAATCAAACCAATTCCGGCAGTTGCATAAATAGCGTTTGTATTGCTGTCAAATCCAGCAATTTTGAATATTGTAGGAGCATAGTAAATTATCGTGTTTATGCCCGTGCAAATTTGTGCAAACATAATTCCGATGCCAACGACAAATGGCATTATCATCCATTTTTTGAACCTGATTTTTTTATTTTCTCCAAGTTCCGATTTTAAAGTTTCTTTAATTTCTGCTACTTCTTTATCAGCATCTGCATCAGGCTCAATTTTTTTGTAAATTTTTCGAGCTTCTTCTTCTTTATTCTTGCTGATTAACCATCTAGGAGTGTCGCCGAGAAAAGTCATTCCGACTAAAAGAATAAGCCCAGGAACCACGCCTGCAAACAACATCCATCTCCAGTTATAAACAGCTTCAGCAAAAGCCCCATTTACAACGTAAGAGAATAATATGCCGGCAGTAATTGCCCACTGGTATAGAGAAACAAGTGTTCCTCTAAGTTGTCTAGGAGCAACTTCTGACAAATATAGCGGTACAATGAAGTTTACGATGCCGACAGCTAAGCCGACTAAAATTCTGGATAGAATTAATATATAAATGTTTGGTGCAAGTGCGCATAATATGGAACCAACAATAAATATAATGGCAGTTGCAATAATAATTTTTTTTCGCCCGAATATATCGGCTAGAATTCCGTTTGTTGCGGCTCCGATTACAGCCCCAATCAATACAGAACTAACCAAAAATCCTTGTAAATAATCAGATAAATCCCAAGTTTGGTTGATAAATAATAATGCACCAGAGATTACACCTGTGTCAAACCCAGATAAAAGTCCTCCGAGTGAGGCAACTATCGCTACAAAATAAAGCCAGAAATAAACAAATCTTCTCATCTAATACGACTCCTATACAATATGTTATATAAATTCCCAAAAATTTTCAAAAATTAACATTATCTGCTTTAATTCTTGTAAAAACTAATTATCTTTGATTAAATTGAATCTAGCGGATATTTAATAATTGTCGCTGTGAATTCCCTTGCGGAGAAATAACATCCAATTCTTTTCTTATTAGAAAAGTATTTACCCTGATATTTAGTGGATGGAAAGAGTACTTATGAACATTGGAGAGGATAAATTACAAATGAAAACGAATATATTTTGGAATTTTAAAGGAGATTTGCTGGGTGGAATTACAGCCGGAGTTATTGCGTTGCCATTGGCAATTGCCTTAGGTGTGTCCAGTGGATTAGGGGCAACAGCCGGAATTTACGGTGCAATTATCGTTGGTATGCTGGCTTCAATTTTTGGAGGAACTCCAACACAGGTATCAGGTCCAACAGGCCCTTTGACAGTTGTAATTGCATCTGTTTTAGCAACTCATTCCAATGATAAAACATTGATTTTCGCATCAATTTTGATGGCAGGCTTATTTCAAATAATATTGGGCTTATCTCGAGTTGGGAAATTGGTTAATTTTATTCCATATCCCGTGATTTCAGGATTTATGAGTGGGATTGGTGCAATAATTATTCTTTTGCAGGTAAATCCGTTTTTAGGAATTGAGTATACCGGTTCACCGGTTGAAGGTTTAATTTATGCTCTGAAAAATCTAAATAGTACAGATATTCATACTGTTATAATTGGCTTGATTACTTTGGCAATAGTATTTTTAACTCCTAAAAAAATTGCAAAGCTTGTCCCTGCTCCGTTGATTGCATTGATTTTAGGCACTGCTTTAACAGTTATGTTAGGCTTTAATATTAGTGTTATTGGTGAAATTCCGAGAGGTTTTCCTTCATTTGTTTTTCCAATGATAAAATTTTCTGATGTAAAAATCATTATTCCAATTGCATTGACTATTGCTGTTTTGGGGTCAATTGATTCTCTTTTAACTTCTTTGGTTGCAGATTCTTTAACAAAGACTAAGCACAATTCCAATAGAGAATTAATCGGTCAAGGTATTGGAAATATGGTTGCGTCATTGTTTGGCGGAGTAGTTTCTTGTGGAGCAACAATGAGAACTGTTGTAAATATAAAAAGCGGTGGTAAAACAAGATTGTCCGGAGTTATTCATTCATTGTTTTTGATTATGATAATTGTATTCTTTGCGCCTATTGCTTCAAAAATTCCTTTAGTTGTTCTTGCCGGAATTTTGATAAAAGTCGGTATAAGCATTATTGACTACAAGTTCTTAAAACTTGTAAAGGTTGCTCCTCGTAGCGATTTATTAGTAATGCTTTTAGTGTTTTTGATAACCGTTTTTGATGATTTGATGCTTGCTGTAGGAATTGGTGTTGTGCTTTCGTCAATTCTGTTTGCTGTGAATGTTGCAAGGCAGACAAATGTTGAAGTTGTTGGGCTTTCAGATACAACTGACGAAAATTATCTTGATGATGATTTGGCTAACAATACGATGATTATGCATATTGATGGGACTTTGTTCTTTGGTTCAGCTTCTCAAATTGTATCAAGAATAGATGACGTTCTTGAAAACAGAGCTGTAATTATAGATTGCTCAAAGTTAAAAAGCATGGATATATCGGCTGTATTTGCGATGGAAGATTTAGTGCTTACTCTAAAAAGTAAAAAAGTAAGAGTTGTTATAATATTTAATAATCGAGAAGTAGCTGTATCTACGTTGCGATTGGGGTTGAGAAAATTGATTTCTCATAACGATATTGCATTTTCCACAGAAGAGGCAATAAGTAGTATACAAAAATCATAAAAAATGGTATTATAATTTTGGAATAAGGAGAGAATTATGAAAAAATTATTTGCAATTTTGTTTATGTTAGTAGCGATGCAGACGGTAGTATTTGCAGATGCTGAAACTGATATGCACCAAGCTTATATCGCAAAAATTCAGGCGCAGGGTATAAGATATAATACATTTAATTTTATGGGAGCTTTAGCAGAAGGTAATACTCAACTTGCAGATTTATTTATAAAATCAGGCATGAGCCCGGAAGCAACATTTATGAAAACG
>USOK01000135.1 GCA_900556295.1 uncultured bacterium
TAAGTTCTTCCGGATTATACAAGCCGTAAGCAATAATGATTACTTTATCGCCAGGTTGTGCTTTTCTTGCAGCTGCTCCGTTCAAACAAATCATTCCTGAGTCAGATTTTCCTTTAATTACGTATGTATGAAATCTTTCTCCATTGTTAATGTTTAAAATATCAACTTTTTGCCATTCTTTAATTTTTGATGCTTTCATTAAAGTCTCATCTATTGTGATAGAGCCAACGTAATTCAAATTTGCATCAGTTACAGTTGCTCTGTGTATTTTTGAACTAATAAATTCTTGTAGCATATTTATACCTCGCCCGAATATCTTACCCCAAACATTAAAAAAAATCAAAAAATACAGCTGTTATGTAACAGCTGTACCCGATGTTTATTTAATGTGCCTTCTTATTTATTGCTTTTTAGATGTTTTGTCTATAAATTTTGTTTGTATAGTTTTCAATATTTGGTGTATCAATTTCGAATACATGAACTCTTGCAGGTCCGAGTTCTACGCTTAATTCGTTGTCGTGTGCCTGCAAAATACTTTCTTTACCGTATGACGGAAGCAAGTTTTTCAACTCTTGTCCTGCTTTAAGAGTAGGAACTTTAATTTTACAAGCAACCGGACGGTTTACGTTTTTATTTGCTACAACAAGAAGTGTTTTGCCATTCAAATGTCTTGCGTATGCTATGATTTGGTCGTTTTTGTCTTTTGATTTATCAAGTTCAATAAACGTTCCTTTTGTAATTACATCTTTATATTTGTCACGCATTGCAAGCGCACTTCTCATAAAGTTGCCGATTTCAGGTTGATTTCCTCCCGGTTTCCTTGATAAATTGAAAATATCCGGACGACCTCTATGAACAGTCATTTCATGGTTATCAGTTTGTGTTACCGAATTTTGGCTGTTTTCGTATTTGTAAGTATACTTGTCGCCTGATTGATAGCCGTCAACTATGTATGGGTTTAACATTGGTAAGGTCGCTTGCAACCCCATTGTCATATTACAATAATCAGCCCCACCGTGGAACATTGGCGAAATATCATCGTGAGTTGCAAAAGAGCCTATTAAAGACTTGCCTTTTGGTAAGCTGTAAGACATATCAAGCTGTTCTTTCACATAGTTCATAAAAGTGCTTGCATTAGGCCATTCGTGGAAAATATGATATTGACCATAAATCATATCAAACCCTGCTCTCAATGAGTCTTGCGGTCTGTCATAAGGCATATTTGCTTGTGGAGATGCATCTTCGTATGTATAAGTCTCTGCAAGCCAGCCAAATTCCGGATCTCTCATGTGAGAATAAGGAATTAAGACATCCCAAAATTCTACGGGTTTTGCTCTGCCTACATCTGCTCTAATTCCGTCAACACCTAGGTCGATACACATATCAACAAATTGTTTATGTAATTCCAAAAGTTTTGGGTTTAAAGTTCTTTTTCCTTCATCTTTCCAAGGTTGGAACATTCTAATATCGTTCCATCCTTGTGGAGTTTTTGCAAGTCCATCGCTTTCCATTGCCATCCATTCAGGATGTTCTAGAAACATATCGTAAGACGCACAACTTGGAAGATCAAGCATTACTTTAATATTTCTTTTGTGGCATTCGTCGATAAATGCTTTAAACTGCTCTTTGTCACTTCTCGGATCATTTGGATCGATAAGATTTGGGTCAATAGCCAAGATATCTTTCGGAGCATACAAAGAACCTGCTGTTCCCATCGCTTTCATTTGTCCTGGAGGGTTAATTGGTAAAATATGAAGTGTATTGAACCCGTCTGCTTTAACTTCATCAAGTCTGTCGATTGCGTTCAAAAATGTTCCGTGAAATTCGTTGTTGTCAATGTATTCGTTCCCGTTTGTATCTTTTGCGTTGAAAACACGAGGAATAATCATAAGAATTTTTGATTCGTTATTGCGGAAAAGAGATCGTAAATTGTTGTGATAATTAATCGGTGCAGTTGTTTCAGCTTTTTTAATAGCAGGTGTATTAATCATAGCCATATTGTTTAAGTACGCATTCAACAAACCTGAATTTGTTTGTTTGTGTTCCGGTACAGAGGCAGTAGCTGCGGCGTTTGCCGATGCAGTGTAGCTGATTGGTTTTGATTTAATTGTAAGTAAATTAGTTGAATTTATCATCATTTTTTACCTGCCTTTTTATCCGGCATTTTACCGAAGAAGAATTGAGCAAGAACTGTAACGCCAAGCAGTACTCCACCAAATGCCCCGAAGATTTTAAGCCATTTTCTTGTATTAAAAGCCTGTTGTCCTGCTTTAAAGAACAATTCATCCGGCGCAATACCAGTTAATAAGAATTTGAATTCAGAGCCTGCATCGTTAACAGGGCTGATACGGTGACGAGGTTTGGCAAAGTAGTTTTCCCCGCCGATGATTTTAACAACGTTTTCTCTGTATTCTGTAACATTCGGCTTGATAATACTTCCTTCTAAAATTTCGGTTGTTTCCTTATCCATTTTGTCTCCAAACATCAACTGCATAGCACGTTGATAGAAGAATTTATCGTTAGGAATATCAGTAGTCGTATTAACAGCACCTTTGCCAAAATATTTGTTTTCAATTTTTCCGTTTTTAACAACGATGTCGCTCATATCATCTGATGGATGAGGATTTCTCAACATGTAGAATTTTGTTGCGTTATCAGAAGAGTGCCCTTGCAAAGTTATTATTTTACATAATTCAATAAGTTCTTCACGCACTTCTCTTGGATATTGTTTCAATATGTCTATACTGTTTACATTTTTGGCAATTCTTCTGTAGAAGTCTAATGTATTAATAAGTCTGTAGAATGAACTTTTTACCCCTGAAAGCCTTTCTGAAACGAAAGATTTTTGTATGTTTTTCAAAGTTCCAACATTGTCGTTATTATTTACGCCGGCGATAGCTTTTGCTGTGTTTGAGAATTGTTTGTCTTTTAAAAATTCTCCAAATTCGTTAAACAATGTATCAACTTTTTCGTTGTAAGTTGTTATGTCACTTGGTTTTATTTCACTGTCAAGAGAAGCAACTTTGGCAACCAAGTCTTTCATAACTTTTTTATATGTAGCGTCATCAGATACAATTGATTCAATTTTATTTCTTAGCAATTCACCTGTTAAATTTCTGTCAAATCTAACTTTTTCAATTTCTTTAGGACTAATACCTAATGTTGTTAACAAGTCTTTTGAAATATTGTTCCAATAGTTCGCAATTACAGTTTCAGGTGCAGAGCCAACTTTTGTAACGGCGTATTCATTCAATGCGTTAGTTTTTGCATTAAATGCATCAAATGCTTTTGCAATATTGCGCAAGTTAGCTTGGATTTCTTGACTAAATGTTGCAGAAGTAGAGTTGTTTAAAACGCTTTTAATTGGGTGTTCGTTTACTTTGTGACTTCTGATTAGTTTTTTGATATATTCAAAATCAAGTTGCTCTGCTTCTGGACGGTTTTGATTATAAGTTTCAACGTTTTTCTTAATTGCAAGCAAAATCTTATCACTGATTGCTTTTAACGCTTTATCATCCGCATCTGTTTTAATGAAATTGTTTTCTTTGAAAATATTGAACATATTATTTTCGTTTGGAATTATTGCATCAACGGCATCTTTGCTAATTGGCTTGCCTTTGAATATGTCTTTCAAGTTTTTAGAAATAGCTTTTGTTGAATCTTTACTGATTGTATGTGTATTAGATGTCATTAATTCTCTCAAATCAGCCTTAAAACTTTCTGCTGTTACAGAATCCATGCCTTCAAAAGCGTCTGCAACACTATTGATAACCTCTTCTGTTATTGGCTTGCCGGCATGTAGTTTGATTTGATTTTCAATATTATTAGTAGCATTGTGGGTGTCATATTTTTTAGAATGCTCGTCAAGGTTTGTTAAAATTAGGTCAGCTTTTTTATTTTTTCTGTTATTTAGCCATTTAGCTAAATAAGGTTCTGTTTGGTTACAGATAAGTGCACTCATTACAGGGGTTGCAAAGCCGGCTGTAAGCATCCACAATGTGTTGTTTTGGATAGCAATTTTTTTCATTTTTTCCTGAATTGCATCTCGTCTGTTTGGAATATCTTTTGGAACTCTTAATCTGTTCCCCATTTTGTCAATTTCTTTATCAGAATACAAATCCCAAGGAATAAATTGCGGATCTTGGTAGAAAGATTTCTTTCTGCCGAAACTGTCTTCGTATTGTTTTTGAACATTTACGCCATGGATTAAGTATGCAGGAAGTTGGATTGCAAGCTTTGGCCAAATTGCCATTGATGCCAAGAAAGATCCAAGCCCTACAAATTCCATTCCTTTTGTAACAGGCGTTTGTTTTTTTGTAAACAAATATCCTGCAATTGCAAGACCTCCAAGTTTTAGACCAACATCATTCAATTTCCCTAATTCGTGGTCATTTGCGTTTCCTTGCATGGCATGTTTAAAAGCTTTTACGTCGTATACCGCATCTTTTACCATAATTGCTGGAGCATTGAAAATATTTCCATTTAACAATCTTCCTTTGCTTGGAAGCGGTTTAATAAAAGTTCTGTTGTTAAGTTCTCGTTCAATATCAAAATCGGGTTTTGGTTTTTGAGTAGACTGAACATTTTGTCCTTGCATTTTAGGTTGTTGCGGCAAAGTTTTTGATGCACTTATGTAATTTTGGATTAAGTTTGTTGTCATGCTAGTTCACCACGTATTTTTCATCCTTTTTAATTACATCAGATGCACTGACTCTAGAAGGTCTGTGAGTACTAGATAGCGTATTTAAAACTCCGACAACAGACGAAAGAGCTGATGCTCCGATTAAAATTTTGCCGGCATGCTTCTCGATTCCGTGACCTTCTCCTTT
>USOK01000136.1 GCA_900556295.1 uncultured bacterium
TATATGATGGGAATTATTTCAGGAGAAGGAAATAAGGCTATTGAAATTCTTGCGAAAAAATTTCAGATAGAAGAAATTCACCAAAATATTCGTATAAAAATTGATATTTTGAAAAATATTGTGGAAAAATACAATCTTTCGAAAGAAGAATTTGTTTATATTGGTGATGATATAAACGATTTGGAATGTTTAGATTATGCTAAATATAAAATAACAGTTCCGCATGCAGTTACCAAAATTAAGGCTGTTGAAGGTATTCAGGTGACCGAAAATACAGCAGGGAACGGAGCTTTTAGAGAGGTAGCAGATTGTCTGGTTGGTTAGAAAATATTACAAAAAAAATAAAAGATTTGAGCAATTCTATTGATAAATATAAGGAAGAAACGATTATTCAGTCGCTTCCGTCTTATACTTATGTAAACCGAGCAAAGGTTTTAATTGCAAAAGGCGAGTTTGACGTAGCTGAAAAAATCTTACAGAAAGCTTTGGAACTTCCGCAAAAAGATGCTCTTGTTTACAAATATCTTGGTGCAGTTTACGAGAAAAAAGGAGAGATTGATAAGTCTGTAGAAGCCTATCAAACATCGGCAGAATTAAATCCGCAAGATAAAAATATTTGGCAGAGGCTTGGTTTTGCGCTTGTGAGTGTCGGAAAATATGAAAATGCAATAAAATCTTTTGAGAACTCAAATAAGGTGCAACCATCTAATAGTGATACTTTTACAGGTTGGGGCATGGCGCTGATGAAACAGGGTAAATTCGCAGAAGCGCAGGCAAAATTTGTTGATGCAGCAAAATTTAATAAATATAATTTTACAGCAGTTTTTTTATGCTCAATAATGGATATAAAATTGGGTATGTATGATAAGGCGGAAATGAAGTTATCTTTTTTGGCGAATGTTTGTCCAAATGCTAATAATACGTTTGAATTTGCACGTCTGAAAGCATTGAAAGATGATTATGAAAGCTCTATTCATTATGCAAAAAAATCAATTGACTACAATAATAAAATGCTTCCTTCTTATATTTTATTGGGGCAGGTTTATACGCATAAATTTGATTTTGAAAATTCTCAAAAAGCTTTTTCCGATGCACAAAAGATGGAACTCGATAGTCCTCCGTTATATTTTGAATGGGGAAGAAGTTTAGAAAAATTTAATAGATTGAACGAGGCTAAGGAAAAGTATCTTAAAGCTCTTGAATATGATAGCGAAAGTGTAGAAATCTTATCATATCTTGGGTTATGCTGCGCTGAGCGAGAAGAGTACAGTGAAGCTGAAGCAATTTTGGAAAAGGTACTGGCAAAAGCGCCAGAAAATAAGGTTGCGAAACAGATTTCAGCAATCATTGCTTATGCAAATGATGACTTGCGACCTGCTATGGAATTTTTTAGGTCAGATGATGAAAATTATATTAATGCATACTATTTAGCAAAATGTTATGAAAAGCAAAATAATGACACGAAAGTTAAGGATTATTACGAAAGTGCAGTCAGAATAAATCCACATTATGTAAAAGCTTTTGAAGGATATGTTCGGTATTTGATGGCTCAAGATGAGTGGTTAGAGGCGCAAAGAAAGCTTCGTAAAGCATTAAAATATGAACCTCAGAATATTTTATTGTTAAATTTGATGTTTTATGTGAGTTATGTACTTGTCAAAGATAACGTTTGTGAATATAATGTAAAAGAAACAATTTCGTTTGCAAATACGATTGAAGAAATCGCTCCGGAATTGTTTGAGTACCCTGAGCAAAAGCTTGAGTTAGAAAAGCTTTTGACCGGTTTTTCAGAAAGAGAATAGACATTGAGAAAAATTATTGTTCAAAAATTTGGTGGAACATCTGTTGCAGATACTGATAAAATAAAAAATGTAGCAAAGATAGTTATTAGGGAAAAACAAAACGGAAACGATGTTGTGGTCGTGGTTTCTGCTATGGGACACACGACAGACTATCTTGTGAAAATGGCTAGAGAACTTTGTGAAAATCCATCAGGTAGAGAAATGGACATGCTTCTTTCTACAGGAGAAGGTGTTTCAATTGCTCTTCTTGCTATGGCTATTCAAGCTCAAGGCTATGATGCAGTAAGCTTTAATGCTATGCAAGTTGGTATTATGACTGAAAATGTTCACTCAAAAGCTAGAATCGTTGATATTAAAACTGAAAAGCTTAAAGAAAACTTAAGAGAAGGTAAAATTATTGTTATTGCAGGATTTCAAGGTGTTACAGAGGATGGTGAAATTACAACATTGGGCAGAGGCGGTTCAGACACTTCTGCAGTTGCCTTGGCTGCTGCGTTGAATGCGGAAAGATGTGATATATATACTGATGTAGAAGGTGTTTATACTACAGATCCGAGAGTCGTTCCGAATGCTTCAAGACTTGATGAAATTTCGTACGAAGAAATGTTAGAACTTGCACATGCAGGTGCAAATGTTTTGCATCCTAGAAGCGTAGAAACAGCAAAACAATTTAGTGTGCCAATGCGCGTGAGAAGCAGTTTTAAGTTGGATAATTTAGGTACTTTAATTTTAGGAGTTGAAAAAATGGAAATATATAAACCGGTTACTGGTGTTGCAGAAGATTTATCTCAGGCAAGGATTGTTGTTTGTGATGTGCCTGATAGGCCTGGGGTTGCTGGTAAAATATTTAGTAAATTGGCAAAAGAAAATATTTCTGTTGATATGATTATCCAATCTTATGCAAGAAAAGTTTCTAATACAAATGACATTGCTTTCACAGTTGATTCTTCAGATTTGAATAAGACAGTAGAGGCTTTGGAAGCTTTGAAGTCTGAAATTGGTGCAACAGGAGATATTCAGGTAGATGAAAATATTGCAAAAGTTTCTATTGTTGGAGCTGGGATGATTGATAGACCAGGAGTTGCGTCTACTATGTTTGAAACCCTTGCAGAACAAAATATAAATATTAGAATGATTTCTACAAGTGAAATTAAAATTAGTTGCCTTGTAGATAAAGCTGACGCACAGCATGCTGTAAAAGCTTTACATAAAGTTTTTGGACTTGAAAGTGAAGATATTGCTGAAGTTAAAGGCGATTTGCCGAACGTTTAGCTCGTAAAAACAAATTGTTGCATAGATACATGTGTTTTATGTTCAGGAAAATTTTGCTGTCAGGGTGACAATTCGGTCCTATGGCAAAATATAGTTGTAATTTTTAGGCTCTTTAAGAGGGTACTTGCGAATTCGACATTCATGAATGGACAAAGTTGCTATATTTCTAAAAAAAAGAGCCCAAAGTATTGGGCTCATTGGAATTAAGAATAGCTGGAAGTATGAAAAAGATTTAATGATTATATTTAACGGAATAAGTGTTGTTTTTACAATTACCCAAGTAGGGAATATGCAAAAACCACTTAGATAATATAAAATTAGTTGATATGGAGCATGTAAAATGGTGAGCATGAGCATAAAAAAATCTGCTATAGAGAATAAGTGTAGATTATGCACTTTATGCTATAACTATTATAAATAGGCGGTTTTGCCGACGCTTAACAAAACTTTATAGCAGGGGTTGACAAATAAAACAATGTGGTTTATAGTAAAAGTGTTAAAAGAAGTGTTAAAAAAACACTTAATAACAAAACCTCAGAGAGGAGGAACAAAATGTTAACTATCAATCCAGTAAAATTTAATAATGTAAAACCTGTTTCTTTCGGAGAAGGAAACTTAAATAATATAACCCCAAACGTAGCGATTTTATCACTACAAAACCCAAATGCGAAAATCAACTTTGAAAACGATTTAAATCGTACTCAAAGAGCTGATATGGTTCAAAATCCGAACATGCTTAACGCTTTAGGTGCTAAGCTTCGCAAGACTTATAATATACTATTTTCACCTGATTATGACAGAGCAAGCAAAAGCCCGAAACATATTTCTTTCTTAGGATAGTTTCGGAAACCTGCTTCCTGATGTCATTACCCCACCCCAATTAAACTTACCTCATTGAAAAACATTGTTGATAAGTAATTTTATAATTAAAAAGACCTTTCTGGCTAACCACAGAGAGGTCTTTTTGTATGTTTAAAAAATTTGATCGAAATTTTTGTGTTCTGTTAATATTTGATTAAATATTTGCTCCACCGCCTTGCATTTTTTCAAGAACTTTCTTAGAACCTTCTTTTTGTTTGGCAAGCTCAAGTGCAAATGTTGTCGCTTCTTGATCTCTGGCGATTGCTTCTTTCAAGCCTGTCATTTCATCAAGTGTTAGGTTTGAAAGCATTGCGCCATCTGAGTTTAAGTATATTTTAAAAATCTTTTGTGACATGAAATCGAATCCAGGTAATTTCATCTGTAATGCGTACCATTTGTAGAATTGGTGAGCCATGTAATAAGGGTCAATTTGTCCGTTTCGCATCACAAACATCGGTTTTGATTTTAGTGACAAGCCGGAATTTGTTACAAGGTTTATGTAAAATGCCTCAATGCCTTCCAGCGGAGTGATTAAGCCTTCTTCTTCTTTTATTACGGCAAGAATTTTGTCGGCGTTATCAAGTCTTACAATTTTTGTTCCTTTGCTTTCAATAAAGGTCAAAAGCTTTGATATGTCGTTGTTACAAGATTTTATTATATCAGAAACATTTTTTAAAACTAAATCTTTGTTCTTTTCTGTTTCGGCGTTCAAAGTCATAGTTACACCTTTTGAACCAACGGTTTTAGACGTCGAATTTGAACTTGATGTTTTTAAATGTCTGCTAAGTCTTTTGGTTAAAGTTTTCTCTTGTTTTTCTAAAAAGAAGTAAACGATTTTTTGTAAAATATTCATAATAATAGTATATATTATATTTGTG
>USOK01000137.1 GCA_900556295.1 uncultured bacterium
GCTGGGTTCAGAACGTCGTGAGACAGTTCGGTCCCTATCCATCGTGGGCGTAGGAGTCATGAGAGGAGCTGTTCCTAGTACGAGAGGACCGGAATGGACGCACCACTGGTGCAACTGTTGTCGTGCCAACGGCATAGCAGGGAAGCGAAGTGCGGATGGGATAAACGCTGAAGGCATCTAAGCGTGAAGCCCACCTCAAGAATAAGACTCCACAATAGACCCCTGGAGGACTACCAGGTAGATAGGTCATCGGTGGAAGCGCTGTAAGGCGTGTAGCTTGATGATACTAATCGGTCGAAAGCTTCATTTAACGCTTGAAAGCTGAAAATGAGGATGGCTGAGCGGAGCGAAAGCAATGCGAAGTCAAGCGAAAGCAAATCTGAAACAGAAAACTGAGAACTAATTGGAACGGTCTGAAGAATCATTCGATGTGCAGTTGTCAGGGTGCGGGACAAGCTAACGAAATAGCCACAATTTCCGGTGGCAATGACGGAGAGGTTCCACCTGTTTCCATCCCGAACACAGAAGTTAAGCTCTCCAGTGCTGAAAGTACTTGGCTGGACACGGCCCGGGAGGATAAGTCGCTGCCGGATTCCATAATCCTCAGTAGCTCAATGGCGGAGCAACCGGCTGTTAACCGGTAGGCTGTTGGTTCGAGTCCAACCTGGGGAGTTTTTTATTGCTTAGATTATTTTTGATGATTACTTTAAAGACGGGATTAGGCACTATGTCTAATGTTTCGCCATCATAAGAAAAGTTCGAACACACCATTTGCACAATTTTTCGTTTTTGCTCTGCATTTCCCTTTAAAAACGCACTATGACAGTCTTTGTAGAAGTTTAGTAAAAGGTTCGATTGGACAAAAAAGGTCTTGGTTGCTTTGAGCATTTCTTGTTCTTCAAGAACTAAAGTTTTTCTTTCAACTTCCCAATCTTCTATATTCTTCATCATAGTTTCATCATGCTTGTTAAAACCGTTTTCAAATACGGATTTAAGGGTTTTATCAATCTTATCTATACGTTTTCTGATAGACTTTTTCTGCATTTCATAATCTTTAGTATGTTCTTTATGAACTTCTTTTAATCCGTCTATTACAAGTTGATGAACATTCTCCGGGATAGTAATTTGTTTAAGAACACTTGTAAATGCCTCGTCAATCAGTTCTTGACGAATGTAGCTGCCCTTCTTGCAATCTCCACCACGATTTCCAGTGCAATGGTAGTAGATATATTCTCTTGTACTCTTTTTAGTTTTCTTGACTTTAAGTTCACCTGTTAGGTAACAACCACACTTAGCACAAGTCATACATTCGTTATATGGGAATTTAGTGTGTAATTGTCTTGTTTTACTTGGAGTATTCAATTTTTCTTGGACTGCATAATAAGTAGCTTCGCTTATTAAAGGTTGATAATCAGTATCTTCAACCAGAACATCGTCATAATAGAATTTTCCAATATACGCAATATTGTGTAACATATATTCAACTGAAGATTTCGGATGACGGTTTCCATGTTTATTTCTGAACCCCATTTTATACAGTTTATTGATTATTGTAGTTAAAGAATCACCTTGCAAACACATATTATATGCTTGACGAACGAAAAATGCGTTTTCTTCGTCAATTACCATTTTCTTATACTTTGAACCTTTAATTTCTATATTTTCATAACCAATCAGAGCATGATAAGGGAATTGTCCTAATGCAACTTTACCTCTTATGCCTTCTTTAGTTCTTAAAGCTGTCATTTTTCTTTCACGTTCTGCAAATACCATAGATATTTGCCTCATCATTTCAACATCAAGCCCTTCACCGTTAATATCAGTTACGGTTTGCCGATATTTACAAGCAACTACTGAAGGTCTCAAGCTATTTCAAGTTTGAAACAATTTAGGGGGACTTATTCCCCCTTCCCTAAATGGAAAATCAAGTAGTTACAACAAATATAAGGAGCAAAGATATGAAAAATATAGATATAGCACATGAATTCTTTTACAGTGATTTTAATTCAAGCAGAAATTTTAATAACATAAGCTACAGTGAAAACCTTTTCTACAGCTATTATACAGTGATTGGTGCAGTAGTAAAAAGTAAAACCGGGAATAACATTCTACTTGTTAGTGAAGATTCAATGAGTTCAACAACCGGGAAACACATCGGCAATTTGATTAGTGCTTGGGTACTCGTGCAGAGCTGGAAACTGGTAACACAAGACGCAAACGAGGTTTTACCAATAGTAAGAAGTTGGTAATTTTTAGTAAGGCTAAGCAACAGCAAGACGAATTCTAATTTCTTTTCCCTACCTTTTCCCTACTCTTTTCTCCGAACTGTATACCAAACTCTTTTCCGAACCTTTTAAATAAAGTTCGGAAAAGCAGAGAAAATACTAAGGTTCATTTTTGTGGTATGATAAACTTAATGAAGTGGAAAACATAGGGAAATTAATGTACACACCACCATTTGAAATCACATCAAGAATAATAGAACTTATATCCAACATTTCAGAAAAAGTTGGTGAGATAACATCTATTCAAAACAGTCCCTATCATATTCAATTAAGAAAAGAAAACCGTATTAAAACAATTCATTCATCATTAGCTATTGAAAATAATAGCTTGAGTCTTGAGCAGATAATGGCAATCATTGAAGGGAAAAAAGTTTTAGGCAACCCAAACGAAATAAAAGAAGTAAAGAATTCTATTCAAGCCTATGACTTACTTTTAACCTTGAATCCATATAAAGAAAAAGACTTGCTTAAAGCTCATAAACTTATGATGCAGGATTTAGTTAGTGAAAGTGGAAAGTATAGAACTGGTGGTGTAGGAATATTTGATGGTAAAAAAGTTGTCCATGTTGCACCACCTGCCAAAAGAATCCCAGAACTTATGGCAGATTTGTTTGAATGGCTTAAAAAATCGGATACTCACCCACTTATTAAAAGTTGTGTTTTTCATTATGAGTTTGAATTTATCCACCCATTTCAAGACGGCAACGGCAGAATGGGTCGCTTGTGGCAAACCGTAATATTAAAGGACTGGAAGGAAGTGTTTGCGTGGCTTCCTGTTGAAACTTTAGTAAAAGAAAATCAGAAAGAGTATTATTCTGTTCTCGGTGTAAGTGATAGTGTAGCTAACAGCACTAAATTCATTGAATTTATGTTATCTGTAATCTTGAATACAATAAATGAAATTATTGAAACCGAGAAAAAGGTTACTGTAAAGGTTACTCAAAAGGTTACTGGAAATCAGAAAAAAATTCTTGAGGCAATAAGGAAGAATTCTAGTATAACTCAAGAAGAACTTGCTGAAATTGTTGGGATTACAAGAAAAAGCATAATTTCTAATATGAAGAAACTACAAGAGAACGGTCTTATAAAACGTATTGGAGCTGATAAGAACGGTTATTGGCAGATTATCTAGCAAACTTAGAGGAATAAATATGAGAAAATTAAACCTCGGCATTGTTGGTGTATTAGTTCCTACAAAAGATGAAACAACAATAAATACAGCAATTAAATCTTTAAATGGGCAAATGTATTGGCTTCCATGGGGATATAGATTTGGTACATTAACTAAAGTTTGCCAATATCTATATAAGAATGGATATTGGACTTGTTCGTCAAAGCAGACTAAAGAAGGTGCAAAATACTTTATTTATTCTTCTATGAAACAAAAAAGATTTCCATTAGTATTCTTTCATCACGATTCAAAAAGTCAGGGAGGCAATGGTTTAATTTATTATAAATATGAAATTGATAAAGTTATAATTGGTTCTAATAGTGCTATCCCTATAAAAGAGGATAGTCTTTCGTTTAAACCTTTAAAACCAATAAGTAAAGTTTGGTTCGGAATCACTCGAGTTTGCCCATTAGAAAGAGAAGGAATTGATTTTGGTACATTTGAGATACATTCTGAAATTACAGGGAAACCGAAAAGGAACGTAGATAAATATAAAGATTCTGCATTTTTATACTATCAAGTATTGCCTGTTATTGAACCATATCATAATGAACAAGATGAAACTTGTAATTGCTTAATATGTAGATAATGTATTAAATCTTTAATTTCAATTATTGATAATAATCCGAACTCATACGACCTTGTCCACAAACATGTGGTAATATTTCAGTGTTTGCAAGGTCTTTAGTAAAAACTTTATTTTTTGCGTAATATTTTCCTGCTTTACTTTTTAGAATATCAAAATATATGTAACCTTTATTTGAAATAGGATTACTTTTGAAATCTTCAATTTTAACTGATACGGATATAATTTCATCACCGTAATTATTATAATCCTTTTTCACGAATACTCCCTTTGTAAAGCCCGTTTTTTCCATAGATAACTCCAAAGTCTTATATCTCTATATCCAATTTTACACAGAAAAATCAAAGTGGATGAATTAATATTAGCACAAATACAACTTAGGGTTTGATTCTTTTGTTTTCAAATACATTCACTAAAACCTTGCAATTTATAGAAGAAGTCCATAGAAGTGTTGACAATACTGGAATACAGCGAATTTATAAAAGTTGCATCACAGAACTTTTCGGGGAGTTTTTTCTATTATTAGGGCAGAAATTAGTTTCAAGCCCTTTTTTAATGCCTGTTTCAGAAGTTCGATTGTTAGCATTTTTTTGCTCCAAATTGTACTGATTTTCTACTATTGTTTGAAATATCGGCTTTAGTTTTATATCAAAGTTTTTATCTTCTATTACATATATTTGTTTATCCGTTTTTATAAC
>USOK01000138.1 GCA_900556295.1 uncultured bacterium
CTTTTCCATTTTGACTTGATTAGAAATTGCAGAAAGGTTTACACCCCATTTTTGTTCAATTTCGTGGATATACATTTCTTGGAAATAGTTTTTATCCTTAACAAATCCCGCTTTTTGTATGTAACTTTCCACAAGATTTTCCATCAAATGACCGCCACGATTTTTGCGACCATTACTGTCTAATCCAGTTTCAACACCTGTTGCATAATCCACCAAGTTACTAACAATGTGATTTTCAAGTAGGTCAAACAACTTTGTTTTACGCATAAACATTTTGTATTCTTCAATACTGTAATTGCATTTGCTGAAAGAAAAATTATACTCACCTTCTGCATCTGTAACAGAGATTTCTTTTGCTCTGACTGCCAAGAGTAAAGGGATGCATTTTAATGTTTCAGAGTATTTAGAATGACATCTTCAAATTCTTTTTCAATAATGCCGCGGAATACAATAAACGTCACATTATAAAATGTTTGAATTTATTCAGATTAACAAGCGGTTTGTCGTTTAAAGAAACCTCAAAAATGCTAAATGAAATAGCCAAGAAAAATCCGGATTATAAAATGGGGTATAGCACTTTTATAAGATGGAAATCATCTTATGCAAGAAATACCTTGTATAAATTTATCAATGTTCAAATACATTGATTTTGATGTGCAAAGTGGCATTCAGTCTCCATAATAGGTTCTTTCTGTCACAGAATCATAAATACCATTTTTGCCGTATTTTAATGGCTTTTTAGATCTTAAACACATATCAATAAGATGTTTTTTATTAGGAAGTTCTTGTTGCACATAATTTTCTTGCCACAATTCGTTTGGTGATTTGCCTTTAAAAAGCTGATTTCTATCTAACAATCAATAGCTGATGGTGCTGCGGGTTTCATATAAAGATCTTTGTAATACTCATAATATTCCGGTTTTACTCGATATTCGTCTTCTTTGAAACCTTTTTTAGATAAAAGAGCATCTTCACCGAATTGTTCATATTTAATTCTTGCTTTGCATAAAGCAGAATAACTTGATTTTTTATCAGGATGTTTAGAGTTCCAATCTTTTAGAAATTCTACGATTTCTTTATGTTTCATTCCTGAAGTTTTTTCTATTAATTCAACATATTTTTTAGCTTGTTTCTTTGCCCATGATGGAGATTCTTTATAGAATTTAGAATGTTGTACATTTATTTTTATGCCATTGTATCTGTTTTTGGCTGCTTCCAGAAGTGAATCAAGGTTTATTAAATAGTTTTTATATTTACCTTTATTATCATAAGTACAAGAATATTCGCCGCGTTTACATTTGCGTCTGACAGTTTCTTTGACTTCGTGAGTCAATTCGCAAACATCTTCCATGCTCAGCCAAATATCTTCTGCCATTCTTACTCCTTTAAAATCCTAATTATTGGCTATGTTAGAGCATATCACAAGGACAATAAAAAGATATTGCCCAATTAGCCATACAAGATTTAACAAATAGACATAAACGAACATATAACTTAAAACAATTTCAAAAGTGTCCGAAAAACCATATTGTGACTAATAATCTTTTCATTGGTACTCTACCCCTTTTCTTTTTAATGAACACAAATTAAATGAATTGCGAGGGATTTTTCCACCCCTCGCAAAACCTATATTATTAAACCCTATTTCCGTTTAAAGTAATTTCTGTTTTCTTTAATTCGGGGGTTATTTTTCCCTTTTTGGTATTATTATTTGAGCTACCCTTACCGAGTTGCCATTGGAATCCGGCTTGTAAACCAATACCTGTTCTACCTACATTTCTGATTACAGCTTGTAAGAAACCGTTAAATCTGTCACCAAATCTCTTATTGAAGCCTAAACCATATTGGATGTAGCCTCTATCCATATGAACATTCGGTAAATCAACATTCCCTGCACGACCGCCAACAGATTGGTTTACATTATACATATACTGAATTGTTCCATATATGCTGAATGTTTCTTTTTCCCAAATTAAGTTCAAACCGGGAGCAATGTTTATACCATGTAATTGACCTGACATCATACTCATTTGACCAAAGTCGGTGTGCCAATTTTCTTTACCGAAATAGTTGTAAGAAACTAACAAGTTTGGTTGTAATGACCAGTTTTTAGCAAAATTCCAGTTGTATGCAGTTTTAACAGCCCCGCCACCGAAGTATCCTAAAGTATCATCATTACCTCTTGGAGTATCCATATTGTTGTTATAAACACCACCGTATGCTAATGCACCGATAATCCAGTTGTTTTTATAGAAAGTACCCATAAAGCCGGCTTGACCACCGTTTTGGTATGCTCCATAGCCTTTCCAATATTGGTGTGCACCGTTGTAAGCGATATATGCAGTCGGCATGAATTGCCATCCGTGCTTAAGTTCTTTTAATCCAAAATCTGCACCAATGATTGTTCCGTATGCATTGTTACCGATTTTTCCTACATTCATTTGAAGATTTTCAAATATTCCGTATGCTTTTACCCATAAACCACCATCTTTTCTTGAATATTGATATGGAGGATACAAGTCAGTCGCTGAAGCAAAACGATTAGGATTTGATGCAATGTAATCATTGCCTTTAAATCCCTGATCAAGCATTGTGTGGCTGAATAATATATCGTCAATCATTAATTGGTTTTGGTATTGAGCGATTTTTGATACTTGACCTCTGAATACACCCGGATTGTACCTGTTCAAATCAAATGAAAAGTTGCCACCACCCTTACTGTGTAATCCATACCAACCGATTGGAGTGAAAACTTCTTTATCGGTTACGGTGAAATCGATTGTGTGTCCTGTTGCAACAGATCCTTTGAATAATTTATCCATTGAAATATTTCTATCAATCGAAGCATCCCAACCGTAAATATCTCCATTCAAAGTCCAATCCGAAACATTTAATATACCGTGCTTAGATGGGTCTGATGCGTAAATAGTTGCACTGTCTGAACCGTATTTATCATAGTTTTTATTAGTATTACTTCTTGCATATAAATCAGTAGTGAAATCACCTTGTTTATCACCTAATGCATCACCTGCATAGAAACCTGTACTTACCGCATAATTTTTATAGCCACCATTTATGCCGTTAATCAAACCTGCGTTAGTCAAGTTATCAACAGAGAATGCTTTTGAAAGTGAATTAAATGTTGAATTAGTATCAACAGTTAAATCACCGCCACTGATTTTTGAAGAATCAACCATTGACAATGTTGAATTTGTCAATGTCAAAGCACCGCCTGTTTGTTCATAGTATGGTAATGTCCCGCCTGCTGTGGTTGAAGTATCACCTGTTTTTACGGTTAAATTTTTCATTGTAACAGCACCACTTGCAAGAGTTATGTCTCCTGCATAAGTATCATTATTTCCGTCAATTACAACAGATGAAGTTCCTGCTCCTGATGAATCATCAACATTAAGAACACTGCCTGATGCGATATTAGTAATAGCTTCTTCTACAATATTACCACTTAGAAGGTTTAAAGTAGCATTATTTGTATTGTTACCTACATTCAAGTTACCTGCAAAATTAGGTTTTGTTCCTGTTATTGATAAATCTGTTTTATCAGTTGAATCATCAGAACCTAATACATTTATAATACCTTTGATGTCATCAGCTTGATATACAATAGCAACTTGTGCTTTTGTAAGATTCATTGTACCGCCGGTATTTTTTAAAGTATCAGCCGTAATGGTTGAATTTGCGGTACTGTTTATAATTCCTGTATTTATTAAGCTTGCATTGTTGCTTGTTGATTTAACAGTTATATTCGATGTATTATTAATTGTTCCGCTGTTATTTAAAGAATTAGTAGCAGTTAAATCTGCATTATTATTAAATGCCGTAGCACCTGTTACAGTAGCATCTTTTTGAGTTATTGCTTTATCTGATGAACCACCGCCGTTAATATGCAATGTACTATTTCCGGTTGAATCGGTTATTGTTGCATGGTTTGTGAACGTACCGTTTGCGGTTAATGTACCAGTATTATCAAGTGTTCCTGCAGTAAGTGTTACATTGTTTTGAGTAATTGTACCTGCATTAGAACCACCGTTTCTAACTGTCAGATTACCTTCTGTTGTCCCATTTCCAACAATTGAACCGCCTGTTGCAACATCTATTGCTTCTGCAACAATGTTATTTGCAGCATTAACAATTTTTCCGTCTTGTGCAACAGTTAATTTAGTGTTAGCTGTTACATTAGCACCCATTGTGAATACTGATGTATCAGAACCTGCAGTACCAGAGCCATCTCCGACTTTAACGTTTGCTTGGTCGATTGTTCCGTTAGCCGTACTTTCTGTTATACCTGTTAAGTTTACAGTACCTGTTGTTCCGTCACCTGCAGCATTATTAATTGCTCTTGCTATTGTTCCTGCTGTATCACCTTCATTTGTTAAATTAAAGATACCGTCATTTGTAATACCTTTTGTGCTATCACCTTTAATTTGTGTACCAACTGAATTTAATGTACCTTTTGATGTAATTATCACATCAGTTCCTGCATTAATATCAGAACCTGAATTTAATGTTAACTCTGTTGTTGTAGTATCACCACCAACTGTAAGTTTATTTGAAGTATTAGCATCTGATTTTACAACAGCATTGTTTGATGTTCCGTTATCAAAAGTTAATTCTGAACCGCTATTAACATTAACAGTACCGCCTGCAATTTTACTGTCAGAAGTTCCAGGTTTTGCCACACGGCCTTTTCCATTTTTAT
>USOK01000139.1 GCA_900556295.1 uncultured bacterium
TGTATGAAGAACTTTCTTTATTGCAAAAATGGTCAATGTCAACAGATGAAAACTTAAAAAAAGATTCCGATGCAATTTTAGAAATTCGCACAAAAGAATTAAAATATATTGTAGCAACAAGCTATGCAAGTATTTCTAACGAAATATATAAAGGCTATTTGGCTCTTGAAAACTATTTTATTGAAATAAGCAAATATAATGATTAATAAAAGCTAGATTTTAATATATTTGTAAATAAATTGAAAAAATAATTATTCCCCGTTATAATTATCAGTATGGACGGATTGGACACAAGCAGATTAGATGAGCTGAAAACAAGAGTTAAGAACAAACTTGAAGCTACTGAAATGTATAGATTCAAGGGTACTGTTTCTAAGCTTTTAGGCTTAACTGTAGAAGTAAAACTCCCAGGTTTGAAAGTTGGCGATTTGTGTTATATTGAAACCAAAGACGGCAGACGCAAACCTGCAGAAGTTCAAGCTTTTAAAGGCGAAGTTGCACAATTGCTGTTACTCTATGACGGAGAAGGAATTGGGCAAGGTAGTTTGGTAACCTCTACAGGAAAACCTATTACAATTCCTGTCGGCGATTTTCTTTTAGGCAGACTAATAAATCCAATGGGAGAACCGATTGACGGCAAACCTCTTGATACGGCAGGTGCAACTTGGCGTCCCGTAGAAGGTCCACCCCCTGGGCCGTTTGAAAGACCGATTATTACAGAAGTTTTTTCAACCGGAGTTCGAGCGATTGACAGTTGTATGACAATGGGCTGTGGACAGCGTTTAGGCTTGTTTGCAGGCTCTGGAGTTGGTAAAAGTACACTACTCGGGATGATTGCGAGAAACTCAGATGCAGACGTAAACGTAGTTGCGCTAATCGGAGAACGTGGTCGTGAAGTAAAAGAATTTGTAGAAGATGCTTTGGGCGAAAAAGGAATGGCAAAATCTGTTCTTGTTTGTTCAACAGGCGACCAACCACCACTGATTAGACAAAAAGCTCTACTCACAGCAACTGCAGTATGCGAATATTTTAGAGATCAAGGGAAAAAAGTTTTCTTAATGACTGATACAGTAACTCGTTGTGCAATGGCAGGGCGTGAAGTTGGTTTGTCACTAGGAGAACCTCCGACAATGAAAGGTTATCCGCCATCAATTTTCTCTTGGTTACAAAAAGTTTTGGAAAGAGCCGGAAACAGCCCAAAAGGATCTGTAACAGCTCTTTATACAGTATTAATGGAAGGTGATGACATTTCAGATCCGATTGTAGATATTGTGCGTGGTATCGTTGACGGTCACATTTTTTTGTCAAGAAAAGTTGCTGAAATGAATCATTACCCGGCAATTGATGTACTTGGGAGTATCTCAAGGTTGATGTCATCTATCGTTACACCTGAACACAAAGAAGCTGCGGGCAAAATGCGTACAATTATGGCTCTTTATAGAGAAAACAAAGACCTTATCGACGTTGGAATGTATCAAACCGGTACAAACCCTAGACTTGATACAGCAATTGAAATGATGCCTAAAATTAACGCATTTTTACAACAAAGAACCTCTGATATTGTAAGCATGGATACAACTATTCAAACTCTCGTCGATATGATGAGAGGGGTTGAAATATAAATTTAGCTACAAAGATACTCATTCTTCCAACACAAGTCATTGAACACGATTATTAATGTGATTAGTAGTAATAGTTTTTTTAATTTTTATCAAGTCCAATCCTCTCTAGCTCTCTTCCTCGGATAGAGGACAAGTTTAAATATATTTATACAAATTCTAAAATTTTGGATACATAAGTTTTTATACAATAAATAAGGTGGAGACACTTACGTTTTCTCCACCTTATTTATTTTTACCAATTTAATCTGTAATATTCAAATAATCACATATACTTTCTTTATCAGCATTGACTGTTTTTTCTCCAGAGCGTTTATTATATCGTATACCAAGCTGTTTTAGCTCTCCATTACTATAATCTTGCCTTCCTATTTCCATTTGGATTTCATCATTATATACACTTAGATGAACACGGTTGTTTCTAGATCTTGTTTCTACAATTCCATCTTTGCCACCATCAATAAATAAATCTTTTGCACATAATTCAACAGTTTTTCCATTGTCACGATATGTGACTTGATAAGCTTTTTTGCCACCACGAGTACATATTACTTTGTCTATATTTTTACCATCTTTAGAATAATAAGTCATTATTGTTTCTGTATTTTTAGCTCCTTTACCAAGTTTTTGTTCTATTATAAAAAGTCCATGTTTTTCACTTCTTTGTCCCGCTATTTGATCAAATTTTGTACGCTGATGAGCAAATCTTTTAACCAGACCATCATATTTCTTAACTGTAGTTCTATATAATTGTTCGCCTTCTTCATGCAATTTATCAATTAAAGCTTGTTTGTGTTTCTCTATAAAAGCTTTTTCTTCAGCTTTTGCTTTTGCCTTTGCCTTTGCTTCTGCTTCTGCCTTTGCTTCTGCTTCTGCCTTTGCTTCTGCTTCTGCCTTTGCCTTTGCTTCTAATTCAGCTTTTGTATTGGTTTCTGTTTTTTGATTTGTCTTCGGTTCTGCCTCTATTTCAGGCTTCAGCCCTGATGTTTCATTTAAAGGCTTTTCATTAATGACTTCAGACTTTGGAGTAGCAACCACGCCATTTTCAGCTCCATCTACCAATGCATCACTAGCCTTACTACCGACTGATTCAGTTCCAGATGTTAAAGGTTTACTTACAGAACCTGCATTTTCACTCGCATTTTGAGTTCCTTTTTCTACAGCATTTTCGGCGCCACCTAAAAATTTTTGAATACCTTTACCAAGTTTACCTTTATAACCAGCAATACCCAACCCAACTACGGCAGCTAATGCTGTTGCACCTATCATATATTTTGTAGCATTTGACTTTTCTTCATCAACTTCAGGATTTGGCGTAGAACTTTGTTGCGATTTCAAACTTGCTTTGGGAGTTTGTTGAAGTCCAATTGAATAATTTTTGACTGCTTCTATTGCCATTACTACACCTTTCTTGTTTATACACCTACATAAATATTAAAACAGAAAGACTGAAAAACTTGCTATAATCCCCCGCCACGCCCAGCATAGCATAGAGGCATTATGACAGGGTTTGAGCCATTTTTAAACTCATCTTTACATTTCGTAATACTATCAGATTTTATTATATTTTTACATGTTTTTCCTTTATGTTATCATTATTTTGAAAGGAATTAAAAAAATGATTATACCTAATAATTTTGCCCCAGCAATGCTTATAACTTTATTTGCAGGTTTATCTACTGCAATCGGCGGAGGTATTGCGTTTATTGTAAAAAAAGATAATTTAAAAGCTTTGTCAGTCGGTTTGGGATTTTCTGCCGGCGTAATGGTTTTCGTATCATTTATGGATATGTTGCCGGAAGCCGGAAAACTTTTGGCTCAACACTTTCCGACATCTCATGAATGGATCACGCTTGCCGGTTTTGTTGCAGGTTTAGTTGTTGCAATCTTGATTGACTACTTTTTACCTGACCATATCGATACAGAAGATGTTCTTCACCCTGACGGCCCCGCTCACAGAAATTATAGAATTAAAAGAGCCGGAATTTTTACGGCAATCGCAATTTGTGTACACAACTTTCCGGAAGGCATGGCTACATTTTTTACTACAACACAAAATATTACGCTTGGTCTTTCTGTTGGCTTAGCAATTGCAATCCACAACATTCCCGAAGGGATCGCAGTAGCTTTACCAATGTACCACGTAACAGGCAAAAAACGCTATGCTATGTTATATGCAGCACTTTCTGGAATTACAGAACCTATCGGAGCATTGGTCGGAATGTTTATTTTCGGCTTATTCCTGCCACAAGTTCTAATAGGAGCGCTAATGGCTGCTGTTGCAGGTATTATGATTTATATTTCATTTGATACTTTACTTCCATTGGCAAAAGAATACGGAGATTGGCACCAATCAATCGTCGGAATTATCTCCGGAATCCTTGTAATTTGGGTTAGTTTAATTCTAATCGGTGGTTAATTAAAAAAGTTAGGATACACAATGAATTTATCAAATCTATTCGACTTAGGTAGAAATTTATATGCATTACCGGCATACAATGATAGAAGCGGACTCGCTCCTATGCCTTTGAGATACTTTTTTGAGCTAACTTACCGATGTAACCTAAACTGTCCGTACTGCTACGTTGGAGATGATAGAAAAAAAGATGAATTAACCACTGACGAATGGTTCAAAATAATAGACCAAATACCTTGGTATTCTTTTGTCACTCTTGTTGGAGGAGAACCACTTATCAGAAAAGATTTTATCGACATTTTGATGCGCACATCTAAAAAAACGTTCGGCAAATTGAATGTTGTTTCAAACGGGATTTTAATCAACGATGAGATTATTGACGCTTTTATAAAAAGTAAAATGATGCTTTTGTCGGTTTCGCTTGACGGCTACGGGGAAAACCATAATATTAACCGAAACAAAAGCGGAATTTGGGATAAAATAATGGACAACTTTGACAACATGAATTCTCGAAAAAAACGTCCGATGGTTGACATTAAAACAATTGTACTTGAAAACAATCTTGATGATTTGGTAAAACTTTACAAAATGTGTGATGAAAAGAAATTTAACTTTCTTTCAATTTC
>USOK01000140.1 GCA_900556295.1 uncultured bacterium
AAAGTTGCGAAAATGGTTAAGTAAATTTTTTTTAATCATATTAAGCGCATCTTTATTATCTTTAAAAAAGTAAGGTGAAGAAAATAAAATCTTCACCTACTTTTTATGGAAAATTTTATTGAAACAGCTTTACAATCGAGTGATTTTGCGCTAGTATTACTAAAAAAGAGGTATCCAGTGGACATGAAATACAAACGTATATTACTAAAAATAAGTGGAGAGGCATTGTTAGGAGATCAACAATTTGGGATTGATCAAAAACCTGTTAAAATGATTGCCGAAGAAATTCAAAAAGCTAGAGAAGCAGGAGCAGAAGTCGCTGTTGTTGTTGGCGGAGGTAATATTTTTCGAGGAATGAAAAATAGCGCAAAATTAGGTATGGATCAGGCTTCCGGAGATTATGTCGGAATGCTTGCAACTGTGATGAATGCAATTGCTTTACAAAGTGCGCTTAACCAAATTAATATTCCATGCCGAGTTCAGAGTGCTTTAGCAATAAATCAAGTTGCTGAACCGTATATTAGGCATCGTGCAATTCGCCATCTTGAAAAAGGTAGGGTTGTAATATTTGCAGCAGGAACAGGTAATCCGTTCTTCACTACAGATACAGCAGCTGCACTTAGAGCGTCTGAAATTAATGCAGAAGCTATGTTGATGGCTAAAAACGGTGTTGACGGTGTTTATACAGATGACCCTAAAACTAACCCAAATGCGAAAAAGTTAGACAAAATTACTTATGATGATATTATCGTAAACGGATTGAAGGTTATGGATACATCAGCTTGTGCATTGTGTAAACAAAATAATATTCCGATTATCGTATTTGATTTTGACGCCAAAGATGCTATTACTGGTATTTTGAACGGGAAAGAAATCGGTACATACATTAATTAAAAGTATAAAAAGTAAGATTATAAAAGAAAGAGGTAAAAATGGAACTTGAAGAACTGTTTTTGTTCGGTGAAGAAAAGATGGAAAAATCTATTAATCAGCTTCACAAAGAGTTTGGGTCTATTCGTTCAGGAAGAGCTAATCCGATGATTTTGGATAAAGTTTTAGTAGACTATTATGGAGCACCTACTCCATTAAGACAAATGTCACAGGTTTCTGTTCAAGATGGTACAACTCTTGTTATTACTCCTTATGACAAGTCAATCTTGAAAGAAATTGAAAAAGCTATTATCAAAGCTGAAATTGGTATTACACCTAACAGTGACGGTATTTGTATCCGTTTGCCTTTCCCTCCTTTGACAGAAGAAAGAAGGCGTGAAACAGCAAAAGATGTTAAAAAAATCGGTGAAGAAGCAAAAGTCGCTGTAAGAAATATTCGTCGTGATATGACTGATGATTTGAAAAAAATCGAAAAAAGTGAAAACCTTCCAGAAGATACAGTAAAAGATAATCAAGATAAAATTCAAAAGTTGACTGATAAATATACCGGTATTATTGACAAGGCCGTAGCTGACAAAGAAAAAGAGGTTATGACAGTATAATGGATGAAATCAAAGGCTTGAATAAAAACGCAACAAGAATGTTAACAGGTTTCATAATGGGGACAATTGCTATGGGCTGTATAATGCTCGGTGGGGTTGCTCTTTTGATAATGCTTTCGTTGATAATATATTTTGCATCGAAAGAATATGTTAAAATTCTGGAGCATAAAGGTTTTTATCCAAGCCTTAAAATCATCTTATTGGCTGAGGCAATACTGGCTATTATTACTTTCTTTGATCAGGCAAAATATGTTGCTTCGGCGTTGATTTTGTGTACTTTGTTTTCATTTATGTGGGTGTTATTTAGAGGTAGACAACCGTATATTGCTAATGTTGCGACAACAATTTTAGGTTTTGTATATTGCGGTTATTTCCCTTTACATTTGCAATTATTGAGAGATATGTCATCAGCTGATTATCACGATGGATTAGGTTTTGTCGTAATGATGTTTACTGCAATTTTGTTGACAGATGTTGGATGTTATTATGCAGGAACAAGGTTTGGTAAACATAAGTTGGCGCCTGTTATAAGCCCTAATAAAACAATAGAAGGTTCAATTGGTGGTGCTATATGCGCAGTGTTAGGCTCTTGCGTTGTTGGTTTATTTATTTCTAAAGTTTATATGATTGATGTAAAATGGTATATTCCAGTTATTGCAGGGCTTTTATGTACTGCTTTTGCTCAAATTGGAGATTTGTGTGAATCCCTTTTGAAACGAGATGCAGGTGTTAAGGATTCTGGAAATTCTCTACCTGGTCATGGCGGATTTTTGGATAGAACGGATAGTTTTATTTTCACAATTCCTGTTATGTATTACTTCTGTAAATATTTTGTTTTTTCTCATGATATTGTAAATTGTATTAAAGGATTGTTTTAGATGCAGAAGTTAGAAGAAATTTTTGGTATAAAAATTGATAATCCTGATTTCTTCAAAAAGGCATTGACCCATCCGTCTTTTACTAAAGAACAAGATTTGCCTTATGTAGATAACTATGAACGCCTTGAATTCTTGGGGGATGCGGTATTAAAACTGGCAACATCTGATATCCTTTATAAAAAATATCCGGATTATACAGAGGGGGATTTGTCAAAAATTCGCTCTATTGTTGTTTCTGACAATACTTTGTCAAAAATTGCGAATAAAATTGGATTTTGTGAACATATAATTCTAGCACATCACGAGGCAAAGCAAGGGCTTGCACATATAGAATCGGTTTGTGCGTGTGCGTTTGAGGCTGTTCTTGGCGCATATTATTTGGACGGGAAATTTGATTTAGTAATTCCGTTTTTGCAAAAAGTTCTTATGCCTTATATTGAAGAAGTTGATAAGAATTTTGAAAAGTTTAATGCAAAGGCTATTTTGCAGGAGTATACACAAGGTTTGACTAAAGAAATTCCTATTTATTCAATAGTTGGTGAATCTGGACCTGCGCATAGTAAAACATTTGATGTTGAGGTTTCTTATCAGGGACATGTAATTGCCAAAGGACAAGGAAAGACAAAGAAGGAAGCTGAACAGCATGCTGCATACGAAGCTTGCAAAAAATTGGGGGCTATATAATGGTTTATATTTCACCTTCAATTTTATCTGCGGATTTTGCGAATTTAGAACGAGATATTAAGTTGGTTGAAAAAGCTGGCGCAGATTGGATTCATGTTGATGTTATGGATGGTCATTTTGTTCCAAATATTACGATTGGTGTGCCTGTAGTTGCATCTATTCGTAAAGTTACAAAACTTCCGCTCGATGTTCATTTGATGATTGAAAATCCTGAAAAGTATATTGAAGCATTTGCAAAAGCGGGTGCAGATATTTTGACGTTCCACTTTGAATGCGGTTCGGATATAAAATCAACAATTGATTTAATAAAATCCTTTGGAGTTAAGGCTGGGTTATCTATTAAGCCAAAGACTTCTCCGGAAGTTATTTTACCTTATTTAAACGATTTGGATTTCGTCCTTGTAATGACTGTGGAGCCAGGGTTTGGCGGACAAAAATTTATGCAAGATTGTGCAGAGAAAATTCCTGTTATTAAGGCAAATGTTCCAGAAAATCTTGTGATTCAGGTTGATGGCGGAATTAACGCTGAAACAGCAAGAATTTGCACTTCGAACGGTGCAAATTCTTTAGTTGCGGGTAATTATATTTATAAGTCAACTGATATCAAATCAGCGATAGCTTCTTTACGCTAAACCTTTTTTAGCTTTCCTTTTGCGAATTTCTTCCGGATCAGTTGTTAATGCAGGATCCGCAAGAGTTAAATCTGTGTTGTCTTGAGGTTCCGTGTCGTCCTTAGGTTTGGCATCTCCAGCCTGACCAGGTTGTGCATTTATGAATGGGTTGTTGTCTTGTTCTGGCGGAACTTCAGAATCTTTTGCGGGGTCTTTTACAGCGTCAGGTTCTTCTGTATCACTAGGATTTACAGCTTTATCTTCTTCTGGGGTAGTTGGTAAACCTAGTTTATCCAAGGCATCAATGCCGACATCCCCGTCTACTTCCTCATAAGTTACATCGTCTGGCATTTGATCAAACCTTTGCATTTGTTCTGCCCAAGTGATAATCTCTGCCGGAATTTCTTGACCTTTGCTTTTTTCTTTTATAATCTCCTGCGGAGTTAATTTTTTCCATTTTGAAATATCAATATTCGTTGTTCCGCCGGTAATACTCATTGAATCAGCCATTATTTTCTCCTTTCATACTTGTTATATTAACGGCATAAAATAAGAAAAACTTTAGTGATTGTAAACTTATGTAACAAAAAGTATATAAATAGAATATAAAAAGTCAATAATTTTTTATAAAAAGTTTTTATATAAGAGTAAGCGTTAAATAAAGAAACAGAGAGGTTAAAAGGCTATGGCAACTATGCTTTTATTTTCTAATACCGTTACAGATACATACAAAGAAACTTCAGAAGCTGTGAATTCAGTTGATTTGAATAAAAAATATGTTGTAAGAAAAACTTTAGTGGATATGATGAAACAATCATTTTTCCACGGAGCGAGCAGGTTTGGAACTAACTTTATAGCATAAAACCTGAAATAAGTTGTTGGAAAATCAATAGGATAATTAAGGAATCGAAATCAATAGGAATAGAATAGGAAACTTATTAGGATAGGAATTATAAAAAATGA
>USOK01000141.1 GCA_900556295.1 uncultured bacterium
TATTTTAATATTTTCAAAATCGTTTAATTCGTTATCAACGTAAGCCGAAAGATTGGATTTAAAATCTTCATACTGCTTTGTTTGATAAACAGATTCTTCAGTTTCACTCTGAATTTCAATATATCTGTTAAGTATTTTTTTTAGTTGTTTATATTTTTCCATACATTCCGGACAATTTTCTAAATGCTCCCTAACATACTGAGCCAACTTATTACTAAGCTTTTCCTCTGCAAAAAATGTTAATAGAGCTGTTACTTGTTCACAAGATAGTTGATGCTGCATATTTTCTCCTTATATATAAGCCTTTAAATCTTCCTGCAATTTCCCCCTTGCTCTGGCTATTCTAGATTTAACAGTTCCAACACTTGAATGCGTTGCTTTAGCAATTTCGTCATAACTCAATCCTTGCAATTCCCTAAGAATTATCACAACTCGAAATTGGTCGGGAAGGTTTTGAATTGCTGTTTTTATGATTTTTTCCAGTTCTGAGGTAACGCATTTTTCGTGCGGTTTACATTTTTTGTCTGGCAATTGAAATTTTATAGATGGGACATCTTCTGTATCCTCATCTAAAGAAATAGTATTCGGTTTTCGCTGTGTTTTCCTTAATTCATCATAAAAAAGGTTAGTTGTAATTTGGTTTAACCAGCTTTTAAAAAGTTTAGGATTTTTAAGATTTTGGATATTTTTGGCAACACGCAAAAGTGCCTCCTGAGTTAAATCAGGGGCATATTCTTTCTTCTGGCACAAGTAGGAAAAAGTTGCGTAAACATTTCGTTGTTCACGCCTGATAAGTTCTTCCAAAGCCTTAAAATCATTTTGCTGTGAAAGCACAACAAGTTCTTCTAAGGGCATTTTTTTATACTGAACCTTATTGCCAGACATAATTTCTCCTTACATATATAGTAAAGAATTTTTAGCAATAAATGCTCATTCGTTATTACATACCCAAGTGTATATATTTTTCAGTTCAGTATTACAAAACTATTCTGCACTTATATATCCACGCAAAGCAGTATACCCCGCTACATAAGGAGAAGCCAAGTAAATAGCACCCTCTACATTTCCCATTCTACCTCTGAAGTTCCTATTTTGCGTAGCCAAACAAACTTCACCATCAGCCAAAGTCCCGGCATGAACTCCAACACATGGGCCACACCCCGGAGGTAAAATGGTTGCATTTGCCTCTACAAATAATTTAATCAAACCTTCATCAAGTGCCTGTAAATAAACAGCTTTAGAAGCAGGACAAATCAACATCCTAATATCAGGGTTAACTTTTTTCCCTTTCAAGATTTTCGCAACAATTCGTAAATCCTCAATACGACCATTTGTACAAGTTCCAACAAAAACCTGATCAACCTTTACATCTTTCAATTCTTCAACAGGTTTTGTATTGTCAACCGTATGCGGGCAAGAAACAGTATGACCGATATCTTCTGCATTAATTTTTATAACTCTTTCATAAACAGCATCAGCATCTGGTTTCAAGCTTCTGAATTTATCTTCACGTCCTCGTAATTTTAAAAATTCTTTTGTCTTTTCATCTGCTATAAAAATCCCTGCTTTGGCTCCAGCCTCAACTGCCATATTAGCAAGAGTAAACCTCTCTGACATACACATATTTTCAATTGTATCGCCACAGAATTCTAAAGCTTTATATGTTGCACCATCTGCTCCAATCATTCCAATCAAATGCAGCATCAAATCTTTTGAACAAATCCCCTCTCTAAATTTCCCTGTTACTTCAATTTTAAAAGTTGCTGGAACTTTCAACCAAGTTTTACCAAGCGCCATAGCAACAGCAATATCTGTTGACCCCATTCCGGTTGCAAAAGCACCTAACGCACCAGATGTGCAAGTATGAGAATCTGCTCCAACTAAAATTTCACAAGGATTTACGAATGTTTCAACTAACCGCTGGTGACAAACTCCTGCACCAACATCTGATAACACTGCACCATATTCCTTTGAAAAATTTCTCAAAATAGCATGCGTATTAGATAATTCTTTTCTCGGACTCGGAGAAGCATGATCTATAAATAAAATAGTTCTTTCAGGATTATTGAGTTTAGATTTCCCTAACTTTTTAAATTCTTGAACAGTTAAAGGACCAGTACCATCTTGTACCGCAGTAACATCAACATTTGCAATAACAAGTTCCCCTGCTTTTACAGCTCTTCCAACATGTTCTGATATTATTTTTTCTGCTAATGTTTGTCCCATAACCATACTCCTTTTTGAATATTTTAGCATATTTTTTGTAACAAGGTCAAGTTGAATTTTAGATTTAGTATATTGTAACGTTTTACTAAATTCATAGCAAAAATTTTTATTTTGAAGTATTATAGGAGTAGCAAAGGGGATTTATTGTGGAAAATAATACTCAAAATAATAATATGACAATAGGCATACCAAGAGGAATGTCTTTTTATAATGATTATCCGTTCTACTACGGATTTTTTACAGATTTAGGAATCAAAATAGTTCTATCAGACATTACAACAAAGCAGACTATGTCAAGCGGTTCGTCTTTAGTTGTTACAGAAACTTGTTTACCTATTAAAATATATATCGGGCATGTATTGAATTTATTAGACAAAGGAATCGATAAAATTTTAGTTCCGTCAATTCAATCAATTGCGCCTAAAATATACAACTGCTCAAAAATCAGAGGCTTACCAGACTTAGTTAGAAATGTTGTAAAAAGAGATTTTACGATGATAGAAGCAACTCTTGATAAATCAGAAAAAAATAAAGGTTTGTATGAATTTTTGCGAGAAATGACCGCTCCATTCGGGATAACAGATATGGATAGAATAAAAAAAGCTTCGAAAGCAGGTTGGAGAACATATAACAACTTCCATATTATGTCTAAATCAGGCATGAGCTACCAAAAAGCAATGAACTACGCTTTGCAAGGAAAAGTTTTTATTGAGAATCAAACCAAAGAATATCCAATTTCTATCGCATTGATTGCACACGGATATAACATTTTTGATGAACGCGCCTCTATGAAGATTTTTGACAAACTTGAAAAAATGGACGTAAAAGTTTATTCATCTCTTCAGCTTTCAAAAGAACAAATGGATGATGGCATAAAAGCCTTGGGACAAGATATGTACTGGGCTAACGAACGAGAAATGACTGGTGCTGCCGGACATTTTATGAAAGATAATAAAATCGATGGTATGATTACGGTAACAGCATTCGGGTGCGGTCCAGATTCTTTGATGGTTGAAAGAATTACAAGAAAAGCCAAAAGATTTAATAAACCTCTTCTCAACCTGACAATCGATGAGCAGACAGGAGAAGCCGGATTCATTACAAGACTTGAAGCCTTTGTTGATATGCTTTTCCGCAAAAAACGTGCTAAAATTATTAACAAAATCGAAATTAATGGCGACAGCTCATATATTCCAAATACAAACTATATTGAAACAAAGCATTAATAAGGTAACAACTAAATAATTGCTATTGTTCAATGTACAATGTGATAATTTTTCTCCAAACAATTATTGGAAAAACGAGTATGGAGACAATTAACATTAATAATATAGACAACAAAAAAGAGATTAGAAAACATCTAATCTCTTTTTTAATATATTTTAAACCTGATTACACTTTTCTTTTTCTAGCTGCTTCAGATTTGCGTTTTCTTTTTACGCTTGGTTTTTCATATCTTTCACGTTTTTTTACTTCTGAAAGAATACCAGCTTTTTGAATTTTCTTTTTGAAACGACGCAATGCGCTTTCAATAGATTCATTTTCGCCAACTTTAACTTCTGCCATTTATGTTTTCACCACCTTTATGGTCTTAAATTTAGTGTTACTCTATATATTATAAACTAAATAAAAAATTTTTCAAGTCCTATGGCGAATTCAAGCCAAATCTATTTAGAATCTGTCCAATAACTCTTAGGTTTATATAGAATATCCCAATATGACTTTGAAGAATCAATTGGACTTGTATCTTTATGAGCGTAGTAATAACATCCCCATTGACTATAAGTATTCTGTAATACTGGACTACAAAGAGTTGCACCGAATAATGATTCATAAATAAATATATCATATCCGAAACGGTTGGGACCTTTTAACCCATTTGTATCAAACTTAACTCGAATCAATCCCGGATGATTAATTCCACCATTTTGCGGAATTAATGGAGATATAAGCATTCCATTAGATAAAAAATACATTTTATTATTATTATCATAATAACGACAAAACTCTCTTTGTCCGAGCAAACCGGAGCAACTATATTTTAATTTTGTTAACTCGTTTTCTGTAACAGCTTTTGTAACCGAAAATTGCTTTAACCAATATTCATTTAATTCAGCAGTTTGATTTTGTAATTCAGCCCAATTTTCTGTTGTTACGTGCCTACCAGGAATATTAAAAGAAGTTATATCGTCATATCCTGCTTCTGTCACAGTTTTTTGTATAGCTTGCTGAATTATAGTATCAGCTTTTTTAAAATCATTTTTCAAAACACTAACTCTATAATTTGCAATCAATGTAGGGAATGTTAATGCTGCAACAATTCCGATAATACCAAGGGTTATGAGAACTTCGGCAAGGGTAAACGCTGTGCGTTTACGTGAAAAGTGAGAAG
>USOK01000142.1 GCA_900556295.1 uncultured bacterium
AACGAAACAACTAAACCGAAACTGTCACTCCGGACTACGATCCGGAGTCTATCAATTTAGTCAATTATTGTTTCAAAATTAACTATTTATTTTACTCTTAGAAAACCGACTAGTGCAAAAGATAAAGTTCCCCAACATCGCAATGAACTTGACCAAAAACATTACTCTTTTTGTTCAAATCCTATTCATCTTATCAACATTTTCTTTTACATATTGTTTGACAGCCGGAGTTATAAGCAAATCCGGTTCTGATGCTGTAAATTCATCTAACACCGTAATTCCTCGTTTTATATTACCATTTTCGATATACAAAACACCTAACATCACTTTATTCAGTGCATTTCCACCTTTGCTGTATTCTGCAATTTTAGAATTTATCAACCCTAATTTTTTGTAGCATTGTGCAAGATTTTGATAATACTGTAAATTAAGACTGTATTGGCGGACAGCGTCCTCATACGGCTGTTTTGCCATATTCGGATAACCAATTGCCATATATGCATCACCAATATTTTTATAATAAACAGAAGTTGCTTGTGTATTCGGATTTAAACTGATTGCAATTTTAAATTCCTGAATAGCAGCGTAATAACAGCGTTCTTCCATATACCTTAAACCCATATTATTATGCAAAAAAGCATTCTTCGTCGCATCAATAACATACACGTCCGGTTTTTTGTATCCGGATGCGAGAAAAGTCAAAGCTATTAGTGGTATTAGAATTAGTTTTTTCATAGTATTTAAGTGAACAGTGAAAAGATTTTTACAATTCAATCTCTAGCCCTTCTTGAGCCAAAATTATATTGTCATCTTTATATTGTTCTTTAATGGAATTTAATTTATTGTCATCATAATTTGGATCAAAATGGAAGAAAACCAGTTTTTCAGCATTCGATTGATTTTTTGCTTCCAACGCCATATCAAAAGTTGAATGTCCGTAACCTTGCTTTGGCGCATAAGCATCTAAATAATCTTCCGTTGTGTATTGCGCATCATGGATTAGTAAATTACAGCCACGAGCGAAGTTTGTCAACTTTTTGTCTCCTCCGGGATAACTTTCTTTATCTGTTGCGTATACCAGAACTTTGTCTTTGTATGAAATTTTGTAAATCAAAACACCTTCTTGAGGATGCGCATAAGAGCGATAACAAGTAATTAAAACATCGTCACCTTCTACTTTTGCATCGTTTTCATTTTCAATACGTTTGATAATCGGGGCTTCACCGTGTCTAAGGATAATACCTTCTGTTTCATTAATATCTTTAATATTCAAATTTCCAGCAATGTCACCTAGATCAAGCGGGAAAGATTTACCAAAAAGAAGTTCGGAAAGTTCATCTGCAAGACTTTCATTGTAGTTTACATTTCCAAAAACATTAATTTGAGAGGATGGAATATGCAAAGGTCTAAAGAACGTAAACCCCTGCAAGTGGTCTTGGTGAATATGCGAAATCAGCACAGTTGCCTTCATTGGAGTTCTTTCATTTGAATCAAGCCCTGATGCAATATATTTGCCAAGTAATTCATTCCCAACATTGATTAAACCTGTTCCAGCATCAAGAATTATCAGGTGTCCATTGACATTAACCTCTACGCAAGAAGTATTTCCACCGTACTGCAAAAAATCCTTGTCAGCTATTGGATAACTCCCTCTTACTCCTCTGAATTTTACGCTAAACTTGCTCATGTTTTTGCCCTCTCTTGTTATTAAATAAAAAGTTTTTTGTATGTGCTATCGCACTAAAAAATGCTTTTGAGCAAAAGTGAACAAAATGCTCTTTTTACATTTCACTTTTTCACTTTTTCTCAATCGTAATCGTTGCATTTTGATCCTTTTCTTCTCCGGAATAAATTGTTATTCCGAATACCAAAAGTTTTGCTAATTTTTGTACATTTTTCAGGTTTGTTTCTTTATTCTGAATATTAAAAACAACTCTGTTTTTGTAGTTTGTAACCGTAATCATTCTGAAAGCGTTTGGATATGTCACCATAGACGGACAGCTTACGTACAAAACATTATCCTTTTGAGTTATTTTTGCCCCGTGATAGTGACCCTGAAAAACAGCAATCGGATTTTTATACTTATTAAGGATTTTTTCCGCTTTGTCAGCATCAAGCAACCTATGATTTGGACTGTTAAACGGTTCCAAAATCGGTACATGCATAAAAATTAAAATTGTGTCTTTTGGCGAACTCGCAATTTCATCATCCAACCATTGAAGTTGTTCATCGCCCAACCTACCGTTTGCCGTTAGTCTGTCACGAATAATTGTATCTAAAACTATCGCTTTGTATCCCTTTTGAGGAACAAAAGAATAGTATGATTTTTCAAACTTAAAGTTTTTGTTATAATTATTCACCAAATCCATGTAAACTCTTGGTGTCAAATATCCACCATACATCGTGTCATGGTTTCCGAATGCAAAATACCAAGGCACATTAAGTTTTTCGGTATGTGGCAGGAATGCACTTAACTCTTTTTCAAACGGTTTGTCTATTTGATCGCCCGTAAACATTACAAAAGATACATTTGGAGTTGAATTTATCTGCTCAATCGCATCGTCAAGCAATTCCGGAGATTCTCCAACCATTTTGTACGTAGTATTGTTTTGCCCTGTGTAAAAATGAGCATCACTTACTTGGGCAAATTTTAGACTTGCAGTACTACTATAGCTTTGAAGCCCAAACAACATTGCGCCCGCAAGCAAAATTGATATTGACCAGTTTTTAAATCTCGTCATCGCTGATTCCTTTTTTATAACTCTTCTTTTTCTATATCTTTGTGTCATTGCTGTTGTTTATCCAATGTCGCTTTTATGTCATTATACGTCGAATTTAATTCTTTGTCGTCATCAGAGAGTATGATTGCTTTATCAATATTCAATAATGCACTTGTCAAATTATTTTGAGCATAATCGCAAAGCCCTAAGTACTTATAGACCTCAGAGGTTTGAATATTGCGGGAAAGAATGTTCAATTTTTCTCGAGCGTCGTCATAATTTCCTTTGTAATACAAAATTTTTGCTTCAATTAATAGATATGAAATATTTTCTTCAATTTCTAAAGCTCGTTTAATATCATCTTCTGCCTCTGACAAAGAATTAAGGTTCAAATTCGCATTTGCACGCAATGCATACGCAATATCAGAGTTTTGATTATAACCGATATATTTGTTTAAATTGTTTACTGCGTTTTTATAATCTCCCATCTCTGAATAGCATTGAGCAAGCCCCAAGTAATTTTGTGAATAGTCCGGTTTTAGATTGGTTGCTTTTTGAAAATAGCTTATTGCATTATTATAATCGCCATTATCTCTGTAATATTGGGCAAGCAGGAATATTGACCAAAAATCGTTTGTAGCGCTCGCTAAAGTAGAAATTTGTTTATTCCTTTCACCTTGTTTTTTATATTGCTGTGCCTGCTGAATTGTTTTGTCATTATAGGTCAAATACGACTTTGCATTGGGATTTGTTACTCTTATAAGCGTATTTTTCAAATCTTTTGCATCTGCATTGTTCGGTTCAATTTGTAAAATTTTGTCAACATAAATCATTGCATCACTATATTTACCATAAGTCGCATAATCTGAAGCAATATCGAAATAATCCTCAGTCACTTCATTTGCGCAAACTGCAAGACAAGGAAATATTAGACACAATAAAATAAATTTTTTCATAACGAAATTATAACACAATTTCATATAAATGTATGATTAGATTAAAGATAAAAACTTTTTTGCCGTAATATAATAAGTATTATGGAAAAAGAACCACAAAAGAAAAAATATTTTTTTGTAAACCCGTTTGAAAAGCATGAAACCAAAGACCCGATGGCACCGTCTTACATAAAACCAGACGGAACAGAAGTTATTGAAAAAGAAGATGAATTCGGGAAATCGGTCTATGAAAAATGTCCAGATGGTGCTTTGATTTTTAGAAGTTATACTAAAAAAGGTAAACTGTTTCTTGATTATGCAAGAAATTTGAATCTTGAAATCGGTCATCGATACGATGAGGACGGAAACATGGTTTATAAATTTGATTCTGTTTATGATGAACATAATGTTCTTGCAATGAAAAACGAGTTTGATTATGAGTATTACGATGACGGTAAGAAAAAACTTGAGGTAGAAACCTCATTCCCTTCAAATATTACGACATATATGCAGTTTGACGAAACCGGCAAGCGTACTGAAAAGATTGTCGAACGAGGCACAGTAAAAACTTATTACGACGAAAACGACAAGCCTATAAAACGTGAAATCGATAGAGGTTCAGGCGGGATTATTACAGAAAACCTTAGCGAAGAAGGTAAATAGGAACCAATTTACAGAAACAACTGCGGTGCATACCGTTACATAAGTGAATTAGAGTTAAGAAAACAAATTCAAAAAAGTAGAGTGGTATACCTATCCCGCCAACGTTATTTCAATCAGCATTGATAGATTCTGAATAGCAAGAAAAATTAATGCTCGTCACTCGCATTATTTTTCAATGCTTTCAGAATGACGCGAATTGATGCTACTCATTATGTCATTCTGAAAAGACAGAAAATCTAGCGTCCAGCGTAGATTTTCGTCTTATT
>USOK01000143.1 GCA_900556295.1 uncultured bacterium
TACATCCAGGTTGCGCAGGCCGATATCCGTATCCACCAGTGCCACTCTTTTTCCTTCCCGTACCAGTCCCACACCGATGTTGGCGGAAGTTGTCGTTTTCCCTACTCCGCCTTTACCGGATGTTATTACGATAACTCTACCGCTCATTATTTCTCCTTTTTATGATTCGTGTATTTTATGTATAATAATTTGTTTCTTGTATATGCAAGCCTCTTCCGGGACAAAAGTATCTGTCTTTTGAATATATGGAATATTAATATTATCAGGACGTCTTGCAAATGTGTCAGCAATTCTCAATTGAATTGCATTCATTTTCAACGCTCTAATCTTAGCATATTGATTACCGGCAGATCCAGCATGAGCAATTCCTCCAAGAACTCCCCAAACAGTAATATCCCCTTTTGCAATAATTTCAGATCCCGGATTTGCATCACCAATGATAACAATATTGCCGTCTGACGAAATACTTTGACCTGAACGCAAAGTTCTTTGAATATAAAGAGTCGGAAGCTTTTCTGTTTCTCTCAAAGATTTTCTCAAATCATCAAGATTATAGTCAATATCTTCAATATCTTCGCCTTCAATTTTATTTGCATTTTCAAGTTCGGCATTGAAATCTTTTAATTCTTCTTTCAAATCAGTGTTTTCTACTTCTGCAACCGGTTCTTTTACATCTTCCTTAACCTCTTCAACCTCAGGAGCTTTTTCTTTTGCTTTTGCTTCTTCAAGGGGCTCAACAACAGGTGTTGCAATAGTTTCCATCTGATTTTTAGGATCAATATCTTCCAATTTAATTTCTTCAATCGGTTGAACCGCTTCTACCGGAGCGTCTTTTTTCAAAACTTTCAAATCTTTTTCTTGAGCAAAAGTTTTGATTTCAGTAGTTTCATCCCCAAAAATTTTATCCAAAGCTTTTTCAAGCTCGTGATTAACCTTTTCTTGGTCTGCATTAAACTCTGGAGTTGGCACCTTGTTTTCAAGAATAGAAACGCTAATCCCTAATTCTTCCGCAGACTTAACTGTTGCATCAGAACTTGTTGTTACAAATTCAATTTCTGAATTCATTGACTCTACAAGCGCCTTAATACTTGTTAACTCTGTTGTACTCAAGTTTACCGCACCTAATTTTAAGCAGACTTTCTTACTCTGTGCGTCAGGCAAATCCAAAACTCTACTTAATTCATAAATAATTTCAGAGGTCTTCTTGGCATTGCTAACGTCCACAATAAACCCATTTTCAATGTATCCCTTATCCATTGCTAATCCTTCCGCAAATGTTTCACCTATTCCATGACAATACATGAAACATCGTAGAACATCAATGAATTATGTCGAATTGTAATAATTTACTTAAATTTGTTATGCAAATATTGATTCATTAACACGTTTTGCAGCCAAGTGTTGAGCTAAATCTGTTTTAGTAATCTTGTTGTCTTTATTCTTGTCAAGACCAGAGTTCTTTTCATAAAAATTTAACAGTTTTCCATTGCTTTTTCGTTCACCTTTTGTACAAAGAACTTCATTATTAGCTCTGCCCGGAAGAAAAACAATCGCATACAGATCAGCTGCTGTCATCTTTTTATTAGTATTTCCAAATGCCTGTTTTTTATTCATCAATAAGCATTTTTCAACAATATCCAACTGTTCAACCGGACTCATTTTTAAAATTTTATCTCTTGTTAAATTTAGTCCATAATTCCTATTAAGAGCATCAATTGCAACTTTAGTAAACTGAATAAGTCCTACCGCAGAATTTCCATTTCCACATTTTGGATTAAGAGAAGACTCACTATTCATTACAGCTAACAAATCTTTGTAATTGCAGTTAACTTTTTTCGCAACTTGCTTTACACGTTTTAAAAAATGTTTATCAAGCTTACCTGTATCCTTAACAGGAGAATTGTCAACGTCTACAACTTTTACATTATCTGCGTTAGATGCTTCTCCTAATTTTGTTCCCAATAGAGTACCAAACATATTACCATATTGATTAAGCAAATTCATTTGACCAAACAAAGATGGCATGCTAAAATTCATCATCGGGTTGAATGCCGGAGTATACATCGCTGAATTAGTCATTGAAAAAATATTTCCACTCATAGGTAATGACGGCATCATAGAATTTGGCATTGAGAATGGTGAAAACATTGGCATAGAAAAACTAGGGAATGAGAACATTTGAGGCATACCAAATAAAGAATTCATCATTCCAAATTGAAACATAGGATTAAATGAGTTATAACATCCACCCATAAAAGGATTCATACCGAATGCCGGCATAAAGTTGTTCATATAAAAATTATTAAATCCAATTGTATCGAACATACTCAAATTAATCCCTAATTTATTCCCCGTATATATATAAAGTATCTACAGATAAAATAATTGCCATGTTTTGCCAAACATGTTAAATTTTGTTAATAAAAATAAACTATTAACTTATGTAAAATTTTATTTTTATTATATCATTGATTACAGGGACAGAGAATTTATGATTTTTAACGAAACCAAAACACACGAAATTACAGTCGACGTTGTCATTATGACAATGAAGTACGATGCATTGCACGTATTACTCGTAAAACGTACGACAGAGCCATTCAAAGACAAATGGGCAATTCCGGGCGGATATGTAAGATTGTCCGAAAACCTTGATCAAGCAGCATTAAGAATACTTAAAGAACGTACAAATATTGATAACGTTTATCTTGAGCAGCTGTACACTTTTGGAGATCCTCTTCGTCACCCTAACGCAAGGGTTATTACATGTGCATATTTTGCTCTTGTCAGAGCGGAAGATTTTAATATCGTAACAACCCCAGAATTAGGTTGGCACAAGGTTTCTGATTTACCACCTCTTGCATTCGACCACAAAGACATTATAGAATATTCTTTGAAAAGAACTCGTGAAAGATTGGAACTTTGCCCTGTTGCATACCAATTATTGAATGAAAAATTCACATTAACAGAAATGCAAAAAGCCTATGAATTAATTATGGGCAAAAAGCTTGATAAAAGGAACTTTAGAAAGAAAGCACTTGCCACACAAGGTTTGACAGAACTTGACGAATATACTAAATCATCTTCAAAAAGACCTGCAAGATTATATACATTTAAAGATATTAAATTGAATTCAAAAAGAGCTCATTTTATTTCTAAGAAAAAGGAGAAAAAATAATGTTATTAACTTTAGTATGGGCTGTTCAAATAATCTCAGCATTATTGCTGATTGTATTGATATTATTGCATTCCCCAAAAGGCGATGGAATTGCCGGCATTGGCGGAGCATCTCATGTTTTTGCATCTCAAAAGAGTGCTGAAAAAGGCTTGAACAAACTTACAGGAATTGTTGCAGGAATATTCTTGATTTGCACATTCCTACTAGGTTTTGGAATAATTAAATAGAAAACAAAACTTCATGTCCTCTCCTTGAGGGAGGACCGAAATCTTTGATTTCGAGGAGGGGTATGAACATACTTGTAACAGGTGCATCTAAAGGAATTGGTAACGCAATTGCAAACGAACTTCAAAATATTGGAGAAGTTTTTGTAACCGGAAGGAATGAAAAAGCGTTGGCAGAATGCAATGCCAAGGATTTTTGTATTTGCGATTTATCAAAAGATATTAATATTCTTGCAGATTTTATTAAAAAAAACGACATTGATGTTTTGATTAACAATGCCGGCGAATACATCTATTCAGAACTTGAAAACATGAATATTACAGATATCCAAAGACTTTACCAAACAAATTTAGTTGCTCCGGCATATCTTACATCCAAAGTTATTCCAAATATGAAAAATAAAAAATGGGGCAGAATTATTAACATTGGTTCTATCTCTGGCGTTATGGGCGAAGCTTATGCAAGTATTTATTCAAGTTCAAAAGCCGGACTTATCGGTTTAACTAAAGCATTAGCGCTTGAACTTGCAGAACATAACATTACTGTAAACACAATCAACCCTGGTTGGGTAGAAACAGAACTAGGGATGACGTCAATAGACGACAGCGAATTTTCACGAGAAGAAATCATTGAAACAATTCCTCAACGACGTTTTGTAAAGCCGGAAGAAATAGCTAAACTTTGTAAATACCTAATCTCGGAAGATGCTAAGGGGATAACCGGTCAATCCATCAACCTTTGCGCTGGACTAAGCGTAGGAATTTAGATGACTAGAGGCATAGAGGCGTAGACGCAAAGTCCGTTACAAGAATTTGTAACCTTATTTAAGCTAAAGTTGAAGCAGAGTAGGTTGGGCTTTCCAGCCCAACATTAATAAAAACACTAACTGATATTTTTCAATAAATCATTTATATCAACGTTAAGAACTTTCGAAATATCATAGACAAGAAAAATAGAAGGAGTTTGCAAACCTCTTTCAAGCAAACTTACTGTGCTTTCGCTAACATTTACAAATTCCGCCAATTCTGCCTGAGTGATACCTTTCCTATACCTCTCAGCTTTTAAATTTCTTGCAAATATTTTATTTCGTTCATCTTTCATACAAGGATTATAAATGGTTGA
>USOK01000144.1 GCA_900556295.1 uncultured bacterium
ACAATCAAGCAGAGGCGAACGTTCGTTCGATATCTTTTCAAGATTGTTGAGAGAAAGAATTATTTTCTTAGGCACTCCAATTGACGATATGGTTGCAAATTTAGTCGTAGCTCAATTATTGTTGTTGGACAGTGAAAACCCTGAAAAAGATATTATGTTATATATTAACAGCCCTGGCGGATCTGTTACGGCCGGGTTCGCTATTTATGATACAATGCAACACATTAGAGCTGACGTTTCAACGATTTGTTTAGGGCAGGCTGCTTCTATGGGTGCTTTCTTGTTGTCATCTGGTACAAAAGGTAAGAGAATGGCTCTTCCTCATTCAAGAGTGCTTATTCACCAACCTTTGGGTGGTGCTCAAGGGCAAGCAACTGATATCGAAATTCAAGCTGCTGAAATTATTAGAATTAAGAAATCTTTGAACGAGATTTTGGCTTCTAATACAGGTCAGTCAATTAAGAAAATTGAAAAAGATACGGATAGAGATTATATCATGACTCCGGCTGAGGCTTTGGAATACGGTATGATTGATAAAGTTGTATCAAGAGATGCTATTAAGTAGTAAAAAAGAAAGGAATAGGCTTACAAGGTGATGATATCAAGTTGTAAGCCCGATAATATAAAAACATGCCAAAACACGATGATAGTAGATTAAAATGTTCATTTTGCGGAAAATCGCAGGATCAGGTTAAGAAATTAATTGCTGGCCCTGAAGTTTATATTTGCGACGAATGTGTAGAACTTTGTAATCAAATATTAGATGAGGAGTTCTTTGAAAACAAAGATAAAGAAGGTGGCGAAGATATCGAAGCAACTACAGAAGAAAAGCCTATCCCAAAACCTCATGAAATAAAAGCTTACCTTGATGAATATATTGTTGGTCAAGATGATGCAAAAAAAGTTTTGTCAGTCGCTGTATATAACCACTACAAACGTCTAAAACATAACAAAGAAGCTGACGCAGAAGATGCTGTAGAAATTCAAAAGTCAAACATTTTACTAGTTGGTCCTACAGGTTCAGGTAAGACTCTTTTGGCTCAAACATTAGCAAAAATGTTAGATGTTCCATTTGCGGTTGCAGATGCTACAACGCTTACTGAAGCTGGTTATGTTGGTGATGATGTTGAAAACATTCTGTTAAGACTTTACCAAAATGCTGAATTTGATTCTGCGAAAGCTGAACGTGGAATTATTTATATCGATGAAATTGATAAAATTTCTAGAAAATCTGAAAACACTTCTATTACACGTGACGTATCCGGTGAAGGCGTTCAACAAGCTTTGTTGAAAATGATTGAAGGTACTGTTGCGCACGTTCCTCCTCAAGGTGGTAGGAAGCATCCGCATCAAGAATTCATTGAAATTGATACAAAGAATATCTTGTTCATTGTTGGTGGAGCGTTTGTTGGCTTAGACAAAATCGTTGAACACAGAGCAGGCGAAGGAACTTCTGTTGGATTTGGAGCAAAAGCCCCGATGACGCAAGTTGAAAAAGAGGCTGCGGCTGCGAAAATGTTGAAAAAATTACAACCGGAAGACTTATTGAAATTCGGTTTAATACCTGAATTTATCGGTCGTGTTCCTGTTTATGCTGTTCTTGATCAGTTGAACGAAAAGACATTAAAAATGATTTTGACAGAGCCTAAAAACGCCGTTGTAAAACAGTATAAATGCTTGTTGGAAATGGACGGTGTTGATTTGGAATTTGAACCGGAAGCAATTGACTTGATTGCTCAAGAGGCTATAAAACGTAAGACTGGTGCGCGAGCTTTGCGTTCAATTGTTGAAGAAATCATGCTTGATGTAATGTATGATGTTCCAACGAAAAACGATATCAAGAAATTTGTTGTTACGGCTGATATGGTTAAGAATCGTAAAAACGCAGAGGTTGTTCCTCTTCCGACAAAGGATGATAATAACAAAGAAATTAGTGCATAGAAAAAGGTGACTTCGGTCACCTTTTTTATTGTTTACAAATTTGAAAAATATCTAATTTTATGTGAAAATGGTTACATGGGGAATAGTAAAACTTTAATTTTAATAGATGGACACGCTCTGGCTTTCAGACAATATTATGCGTTGGAAAGAACAAATATGAAAACGTCCGATGGAACTCCGACTTGGGCTGTTTTCGGCTTTTTTAAAGCTATATTTGATTTATTGAATAATAAGGACTTGAAAGCGGACGCAATAGCAGTTGCTTTTGATGTTAGTCATAAAACATTTAGAACTGAAAAATTCATTGATTATAAGTGTAACCGTTCAGCGATGCCTGACCCTATGATAGTGCAGATGAAGCTGATTAATGATGGTTTAAAAGCTTTTAGTATTCCTGTTTATACAAAAGAAGGCTTTGAAGCTGATGACGTAATTGGAACAATTTCTCGTGAGGCATGTGAACTTGGACACAAGGTTTTAATTTTGACCGGTGACCAAGACGCATTTCAGCTTGTTGACAAAGATGGTTGTGTCAAGGTTATTTTACCTAAAAATGGAGAACTTATTGAATATAATTGGGATAAAATTCATGAAAAATTAGGGGTTTATCCAAATCAAGTTATTGACTATAAAGGCTTACGAGGAGATACTTCGGACTGTATTCCAGGAATTAAAGGAATTGGAGAAAAGACTGCACAAAAACTTCTTGCTCGTTATGGAACATTAGATGCTTGTTTAGCTGATTGTGAAAATATTCCAGAAAAGTCTGTCAGAGAGAAGATTTGTAATGGTATTGAACAGGCCAAATTAAGTCAGTATTTGGCGACTATTGTTCGAAATTTGGATGTGGATTTTGACTTTGACAAAACTAAAGTTGAGTTGCCTGACGTTACGAAAGTGACAGAATTTTTGAAAAAAATGCAGTTTTATACTTTTATAAAAAATATTGATTCAATTCTGTATTCTTTTGATAAAACGGAGCAAGCACAATCTGTTGTTCCACAGATAAATAGTGATGGTTCTGTGCAGTTAGGCTTTTTTTCAGAAGTTGTAAGCGACGAAATAAATAAAGAATCTGTATTTGATATTACAAAGAAACTCATTACTGATTCTACGGAATTGAAGAGCTTGGCTGAAGATCTAAAACGCCAATCTCTGATAGCATTCAAGCTTTATGCAAATGTAAAAAATGCAGTTAATTCTGAATTGCTTGGAATTTCTTTTGGGTTTAAACAAGAACTTTATGCTGATGATAAGATTAAACTAGATGAGAGCAATAATTCTGGATTTAAAGCTTTTTATATTCCATTAAAACATTCAAGTTTAGACAATCAGTTGCGTTTAGAAGATGTTATTCCTGTATTAAAACCTGTTTTTGAAGATGAAAATGTAAAGAAAACAACATATGATGCAAAAACAGAGGTTAATGTGTTGCGAACTTGTGATGTGCATGCAAAAGGTATAATTTTTGATATTGCGCTTGCAAGTTATGTAAAAGATCCGAATAGAAAGCATGAATTGGAAATTCAAGCTTTGGAAAATCTAAATCATGCTGTATCTTCTTATGCTCCGTTTGAAAAAGAAAAGAAAAAGCAACCAAAATTTGAGGATTCTGCGATTGATGCTGTTTTAAATTATGTTGCTGATGAAGAAGCTGTAATTTTGGATTTGACAAAATATTGGATTCAAAATCTAGATGAAAACGAATTGAAATTCCTTTATGAAGTTGAAGTCCCGTTAACTTTTGTTCTTGCAAATATGGAATATGATGGCGTTTCTATTGACGTAAAATATTTATATGAGCTTACATCTTTTATGAATGGAGAACTTGCAAAAATCGAAGAAAAGGTGTTTGAACTTGCAGGTACAAGATTTAATATCAATTCTCCACGTCAAGTTGGAGAAACGTTGTTTGATAAAATGGGGTTGAAGGCTAAGAAAAAACGAGGGAAGGCAACCTATTCAACTAGTGCTGCTGTGCTAGAAGAGTTGGCGGAAGAATACGAGATTGCTCAATTGATATTAGATTATAGACGCTATGCTAAGTTGAAATCCACTTATACAGAAGCTCTTCCAGCATTAATTGAGTGTAAGGATAATCGAATTCATACGACCTATAACCAAACTGTTACAGCAACAGGCAGATTGTCGTCATCAAACCCAAATTTACAAAATATTCCTGTTCGAACAGAAGAAGGTAATAAAATCCGTAATGCTTTTGTTCCAAAAGATAAGTCAAATTCTTTGATTTTGTCAGCGGATTATTCTCAGATTGAATTACGTTTGCTGGCACATATTACTCAGGACAAACATTTGATGGAAGCTTTTAATAATGGAATAGATGTTCATACATTGACGGCTTCAAAAGTTTTTGAAGTACCTGTTAAAGATGTAACCAAAGAAATGCGTTATAAAGCAAAAGCAGTAAACTTTGGAATTATATATGGACAGAGCAAGTATGGTTTGGCAAAAGCGCTTGGGATTTCTAATAAAGAAGCGGAAGAATTTATAAATAAATATTTTGCAACATATCCTAGAGTAAAAGCATATATGGAAGGAATTGTTCAGAAGGCT
>USOK01000145.1 GCA_900556295.1 uncultured bacterium
TTCAATTCGCTAAGAAATTTCTTCTCTCCCTCAAGGGGCGAGATTAAAATGTTTCATAAATTTAAACTTAAAAATATATTTTCAAATTCAATCATAAATTTCTCCTACTCAGCAAATTTCCATAAGTAATCTACGAGTTCTTTGGTTGAATAAATTTCTTTGATTACCAAAAATTCTTTCTTAGTCTGCTCCTTTACGTAAGTTAGAGTTTTGCCATCCAAAAACATTTCAGAATATGGTTTTAGCATTACAGAAGGGATTACAACCAAATCAGTATCAAGATTTTTTACAGTTTTTATTAAATCATCAGTAGTAATTAAACCAGATACTGTTATTTCTTGCCCCCAATATTCTGATTTAACAGGATTCACTACAGCTTTTAGGTTTTTAATTCTATTTAATTTCTTTGCAATTCTCTCTAATGCATAAGTCGCCGCATACCCAGATGCAAAAGAAATTTTCAGGGATTTATTCAATGCTTTTGGCAATTCTCTTGATTTAAAATCTTCCAACAATATTCGCAAAGAACCAACTCCATCATCCAATTGATTGTAAGCACCATAATATTTAGCCGGGGGAATGTCCCTTTCAGCAAGCAAAAAGAATTCATCCGAGCAACAAACCCTTTTAAATTTAGAAGCAATATCCAAAACTTGCTCCGCACATTTTTTATCAACTTGTTTTAGTTTTTCTTCTCTAAATTGGGTAATTCCAACAGGTACAATTGCGACTGAGAGAACTGTATTTTTTAATTCAGCCAAATCCGTTAAAGTTCGTTCAAGTTCTGCTCCGTCATTTATTCCCGGACAAAGAACAATTTGCGCATGGAAAGGGATTTTATTTTTTCTAAACCATTTTAAGTTTTCTAATGCCTTACCTGCATTCGGATTTCTAAGCATTTTAACACGCAAATCCGGATTTGTAGTATGAACAGATACATAAAAAGGTCCAAGGTGCATCCGTTTTATTCTATCTCTATCTTTGTCTGTCAAATTTGTTAAAGTAATGTATGTTCCTTGCAAATAAGACAAGCGATAATCATCGTCTTTAACATAAAGAGTTTCTCGCAACCCTTTAGGCTGCTGATCAACAAAACAAAAAATACAATGATTAAGACACGGTTTTACACGGTCAAAAACGGCACTTTCAAACACAATGCCCAAATCTTCATCATAATCCTTTTCAAGTTCAATAACCTCTATTTCTCCGTCAGTTTTTTTTATTTCAAGAGTTAACAAATCCGACTTACAAAGAAAATTATAATCAATCATATCAAGCATCGGCGTATCATCAATCGATACAATCTCGTCTCCTGCTTGAATTTCCAGCTCTTCAGCTATAGAATCTTTTATTACAGAACTAACTATTGCGGGCATTATCTTTCTCCAAACCTTCTACAAGCGTAATCAAGTTTGCAAACTCGCACATAGCATTATCCACAACAACTTTTTGATAAAAATTAATATGATTATACTCATCTTCAAGCATGCTTTGTGAAAAAGACTTAAATTGCATTGCTCTAGATTTTACAATAAAAAACAATCGTTTGCGTTCTTCTGAATTTAAACAATCCGCACAACAAAGTTTTGCACGTGCATTTGAAAGGAATTGCAAAGGATTATCACTCAACCCTTCCAGCATCAGACGCTTAAGCTCTGCTATCCCGTTTTTAGAAATTTCATAATAAACAGAAAGTTTCCCACCTTCTGACATCATTTTACGAGAAGTTAAACACTCTTTTTCTTCCAAACGTCGTAGTGCAGGTTTCAATGCACCGAAACTCGGTTTTGTAAACGGAGCAAAATTTTCATCAATTCTTTTCTGCACCGCATACATAGTCAAATCTCTTTTTAACAAAACATACAAAATTAAGAGTTCAATCATATAGCAATAGTAGCATAAATTGAACAGGTTAGCAATTGCATTAAAAAATCGCCCTTATCAGGCGATTTTTAATATATAAAATCTGGCAAATTTAATATATTTGCTTTACTTATTCTAAGAAAGAGCCATCAAAGCTTTTACTGAACGAGCATTATCTCTAACTTCTTCATCAGAATGATTTTCAACAGTATCTTCCAATATCTTGATAGCTTCTGTTTTATCATTCAAAGATAACAACTCATTAATTGTACTCATTGCGACTACTGTTGACATATCATTGATACCCTTACCTTTGTTTGAAATTACTACATTTAATGAATCATGCATATTTTTCTTTACAAGAGCACGTGAAGTCATTTCTCTAATTGCATCAATTTTAGAATTTGTTCCTACATCTTCCAAAATTGAAATTGTCTCAGGATTTTGATTTCTTTCCAAACCCTCTATTATATTTGTTACATTTCTAACTATTTTTTTATCTACCATTTCTACCTCCTACTACACTGCTGCTTCCCAAGCTGCAACACTGTCAGACATCATTTGTCTAGCCATTGCCATATCTTCCATTTTTGCAATATGTCTTGCTGATGTTTTAGAAGATACCAAATCACTTATTGACATCCCCATAATTTCTTTTGTTGAATTGTACATAGAAATAGCTTTTTGTTTAGCAGGTGTAAATGAAATTTCTACACTATTCAATTTATTCCAGCAGTTAGTAGCATAATCTTTTGCTCTGTTACCAAAATCAACAACTGACTTAATAATGTTTTGGAATTTTTCACCAAAACCAGAAATTGAGCCAACTAAAGCACTAGCTTTAAGTTTGCCTGTAAAATTAATATTGTTGTTTGATTTTTTTGAAGATGATTCAAATACATCTGCAGTTAAAACGTTACCTTTGAAAGAAGATGCTGCAAATGGATTTGATGAATTTCTCTGTGTTACTGATTCGTGTTTGCTAGTGTTAAAAATTCTTTCACGAATAGATGATACTGATAAATTTGCCATGTTTAATATCCTTTCGTATAATATCGACATTATAAGAATATCATCAGCTATAAATTTATGGCTCAACCTTTTGGATGATTATTATTTGAATTTCTTATACTTTAGTTGTAAAATAGATAAAAAGGGATAGGTGGAATATGTACGAAAACTTAGAGAAATTGATAGAAACAGTTAGAATATTACGTTCTCCACAGGGCTGTGAATGGGATAGAGCCCAAACTCATAAATCATTAAAACCCAACATGCTGGAAGAAGCATATGAAACTGTTGATGCTATAGATTCAGGAGACATTGCAAATTTAAGAGAAGAACTCGGAGATGTTCTTTTGCAAGTCCTTTTACATTCTCAAATTGCAGATGACGAGGGGGAATTCAACCTTGACGATGTAGCAAAAGAGTTAAATGAAAAACTTATCCACCGGCACCCACATGTTTTTGGCAATACAAAAGTTTCTTCGACTCAAGATATTCTTGACAATTGGGACAAGCTAAAAAAAGAAGAAAAAAAAGATAGAAAATCCGCAATGGATGGAATTTCAAAATCTCAATCTGCACTAATGAGTGCTCAAAAAATTAGTAAACGAGCAGTAAAACAAGGTTTTGAATGGCCTAATGAAAAGTCTTTATACGAATGTATTCAATCCGAAATTAACGAGTTCAAAGAAGCTGAACAGGAAAAAGACTTTAACCACATGGAAGAAGAATACGGCGATATTTTATTTGCCATTGTTAATTTAGCCCGCTGGAACAAGATTGATGCAGAGCAAGCACTATTAAAAGCAAATAAAAAATTTATGGCAAGGTTTAGAAAAATGGAAGAATTGGCAGAAAAACCGTTAACAGATTACGACTTCCGGGAATATGATAAATTGTGGAAACAAGCCAAAAAAGCCGTTGATAGAAAAAATTAATTTGAAAATTTGCAGATTAATTACGAAGTCGTATCAGGAATAAAGGACGCTAGGACGATAAGTCCGAAACAGAAGCAATTCACGTCATTACGAGCAGTTCAGAAAGCAGCTAAGCAGCTAGGAAGTGAGGCAGCTAAGGTTGTAGATGCAAAGATGCATAGAGGCTTGGTCTGTTTCGATTGAATTAATTTTTATTCATTGCAACTTTATTAGCAAGTAGGTCGGCATTGCTATGCCGACATCGGATATAGCTACCAAGAAGCATAGTCTGTTTCGGAAAAATTTTATATTATTATCTGGATTCTCTCGCTAATCGCTCAGAATGACGACTGATAGCAACTATATCTGTTTCGAACTTATCATCTTAACGTCCTAGCGTCTTTTTTAAGTAGGTTGGGCTTTCCAGCCCAACAACACAACTATTGTAAACAAATATTAAGCGCACTTACTCCAAAAAGGCAATTCTGAAATAAAAAAATCCTTTATATAAATATACAGGAAAGAGGATAAGATTTTATGAAAGAACAGGAATTAAATACATTGATGTCTGTAGTTTCAGACCCAATTAAAAATGTATATAAGATTGAATCAAGAA
>USOK01000146.1 GCA_900556295.1 uncultured bacterium
TTAAAAGCCCGACAGAACCATTGTTTAAATTTTTGGAAGAAAATGAAGAGGTTTTTACAGGTGATATTAGTTATAAAATTAATAAAATGACAGCAGAAAGTTTTACTATCGGCTCTGCAATGCGTATGGAAGATGAAAAAATGAATGGATTACCGTCTACTTTTGATATGCATTTTTAGTTTGTGAAATTTTAATGGTTGGTTATGTGTAAATACGGAGAGTTTATATTGAAAAAAATAATTTTAAGATTTTTATGTGCAATACTAATTTGTTTTTTAATAGTACCTGAGGCTTTTTCTGCAAGGTGGAGAAATACCAACCTTTCAGTGTGCATTGTTGGGAACAATCCTCGCAATCAGATGATGAAAAAAGCATTCAATGAGTGGCAGACAAAAACAAACGGTGCTGTCAAATTTTATTATACTAATAATAGAAGTAATGCCAATATAATTGTTTCGTTTGTGCAGAAATTAAATAGAAATCAGGTTGGTGTCAATAGAATTGGGGTTACTCATAGCCGCTTTAGAGGAGATTCTATGGTGTTTGCGCAGATCGAAATGGCGGCTCAAGGACAGAATTTTAACAGAGTTTTGTCAGAAACAGAGGTGTATGCGACGATGCTTCATGAAATAGGACACGCACTTGGTTTAGAGCATAATCCAGATAAAAACAGTATAATGTATTACTCAACAACTGGGCGTTATGAACTTTCTGAAATAGACATTAAAAATTTTAAGACATTATATGGAATTGTTGATTAGTATTCAAAAAAAATTAAATCAGTAATGCCCGTCATCAAAAATTTTAAAATCTTTTGGCATTTTCTCTTCAATATGAGAAAACAATTCAGACATAGACCATCCAAAACCTTCTGCAATCTTTTTCAAATTAACCAATTGAGGTTCATTTTCTCCAATCTCAATTCTTGAAAGAGTAGAGCGTGGAACATCATTTTCATAAGCGAACATACACAGACTTTTACCCGTATACTCTTTCCTCAATTCTCTTAAAGCTTTTCCTACTTGTTTACAATACTCTTTACCCAAATCGTCCATGTAAAGATTTCACCTCAAAACTTAATATTTTGTTCCATATTTGGGATTATATCGTTATACTAATTTTTAGTATCCCATATATAGGAGAGGTATAATTGAGCCAATCAAAAGCCTTCACATTAGCAGAAGTTTTAATCACACTCGGAATAATTGGAATTGTATCTGCAATAACAATTCCGGCGTTGATTACAAAATACAGAGTAAAAGTTCTTGAAGCACAATTTAAGAAAGCTGATAATATTATTCAGCAAGCACTTACAAATACTGCAGAGGAAATGGGATATAACAATTTGTCAGATATACATGTTAATTCTGATGCAGAATTACCAATCCTAAAAGAAAACTTAGCAAGAATTAATGAAATATGGATAGGACAATTTAAAGGCGCACAAAAACTTGACGGCTTAGTTGCTTATCACAGCAATATTAGAGGACATGATATATTTGGGAATATGTTACCAAGTTACCATGGAATATATTTCCCTTCCTCAGATGGTACATATATTCTTCCAGACGGAATGCTAATTTCTGCATTTTCATATCAAGGTGCTCAACCCCCTCCTGCGTATATATATTTCGTATTTGATACAAATGGGCCATACAAAGGACCAAATCGAATTGGGCACGATATTTTTTCATATAAAACCCACAAAGCTTGGTATACTTCAATGTGTAATCCAACAATAGCAAATTCTGGGAATCAATCCGGTTGTTACTTTTGGGCTCACGCTAACTTAAACCCAAAGGATAATTCTTCATCTTATTGGGATATTCTCTTCAAACCTATTAGTTACTGGAAAAAGTAATAATTTTTTATATTTTCCCCAAAATATTCTTGTTTACGGTATAATATTAGCGAACATTAGAAGTGTATAACTTATTAAACGCACTGGACGTGCGAGAAAGATGAAAGGTAATTATGGTACCGGAAACTAAAAAATTTGAGCTTGAAATCGGCGGTAAAACTGTTACTGTTGAAACCGGTAAATATGCTCAATCTGCAAATGGTTCTGTTACAGTAAGATGTGGCGATACAATGTTATTCGTTCATTGTTGTGTTTCTAAAGAACCTAGAGTGGGAATTGACTTTTTCCCTCTATTAATTGATTACGAAGAAAGAATGTCCTCAATTGGTCGTATCCCTGGCGGATACAATCGTTCAGAAGGCAAAGCTGGCGACAAGGCAATTCTTGTTTCAAGACTTATTGACCGCCCTATCAGACCGCTTTTCCCTAAAGGATACAGAAATGATATACAAATTGTAGCTCAATTATTCAGCTACGACCAACAAAATCAGCCTGATACATTAGCAATGTTAGGTGCTTCTTGCGCTTTAATGTTGTCTGGAGCTCCTTTTGAAGGACCTATCGGGGCTGTTAGAGTTGCCAAAGATGAAAACGGCAACTTAATCGCTAACCCAACACACCAACAAGCTGATAAATCAGATCTTGATATCGTTGTTGCAGGTACTCACGATTCAGTTATCATGGTTGAAGCTGGCTGTAAATTCGTTACAGAAGACGATATTATGAACGCTGTTGAATTCGCACAAGTTGAAATCAAAAAACAATGTGAAGCTCAGGTAGCATTTGCAAAAGAATGTGGTGTTGAAAAAGAAGAATTTGTAAACCCTTACGATACAACTGAAATCAAAAAGATTATTGAAGAAACAGCTCACGATATGATTTTTGATGCATACCACAACTTTGACAGAGCTTACAGACAAGAAAAACTTGAAGAAGCTAAAAAACTTGTTAAAGAAAAAATCGACGCTCTTCCTGATGATGATTACAGCAAAAAAATCATGGAAGAAACCGGTATTGACTTCGTTGCAGAAGAATTCAAAAACGCTGAAAAACACATTATGCGTACAATGATTTTAGACGAAGGCGTTAGAGCTGACGGAAGAAAACCTCATGACGTTCGTCCTATCTGGTGCGAAGTTGGTGTGTTGCCAAGAGCTCATGGTTCTGCTGTATTTACAAGAGGTCAAACTCAGGTATTGTCAGTTGCTACTCTTGCAGGTCCTGGAATGAAACAAGAACTTGACGGAGTTGATCCTCAAACTGAAAAAACATATATGCACAAATACATCTTCCCAGGATTTTCAGTAGGTGAAGTTAAACCTCTAAGAGGCCCTGGTAGACGTGAAGTTGGACATGGAAACTTGGCTGAACGTGCTAACATTCCTGCTCTTCCGTCACAAGAAGAATTTGGCTACACAATCCGAGTAACATCAGACGTATTGGAATCAAACGGTTCTACATCAATGGCATCAACTTGCGGTTCTTCAATGGCTTTAATGAACGCAGGTGTCCCTGTAAAATGTATGATCGGTGGTGTTGCAATGGGTATGATTACTGAACCTGGTAAAGAACCTGTTGTATTGACTGATATTCAAGGTATCGAGGACTTCCTTGGTGATATGGATTTCAAAGTTACAGGTAATGACACAGGTATTACTGCTCTTCAAATGGATATGAAAGCAAAAGGAATTGCAAACGATACATTGCGTCGTGCTTTAGCTCAAGCAAAAGAAGGCAGATTGCACATTTTGGGAAAAATGAGAGAAGTTATCTCAGCTCCTGCTGACCACTTGTCACCATTTGCTCCAAGCATTTCTACAATGACAATTCCGACAGAAGATATCGGAACAGTAATCGGACCTGGTGGTAAACAAATCAGAGCAATTATTGATGCATCTGGTGCTGAAATCGATATTCAAGATTCAGGTGTGGTTACAATTACATCTAACGATCAAGAAGGTGCAGAAATCGCTAAGAAAATGATTAAGGAATTAACATTCAAGCCTGAACCGGGTATGGTTGTAAAAGGTAAAGTTGTAAGAATTATTCCTATCGGTGCATTTGTAGAACTTGCTCCTGGTAAAGACGGAATGGTTCACATTTCTCAAGTTTGCAACGAGAGAATTGAAACAATTGAGCCTCACCTTCAAGTAGGTCAAGAAGTAGTTGTTAAAGTTATCAAAATTGATGACAAAGGCAGAGTAAACTTAACTATTAAAGGTGTTTCAGAAGAAGAAAAAGCTCAATTTAATTAAAGACTAAAATAAACAAGAAGAAACAAAAATCACCTGTTATAATTTAACAGGTGATTTTTATAAAATTCAATTACTAAAGATTAAAAACGTAAACCTTTCATTATATCTATCGTCCTAATTGATTTTAACACCTTTTCTACTGACGTAAAAAACGGTTGCAGTCTTGTTTGATTTGCTACTATAAAATCTTCAAACATCAATTGAAGTTTTACACTTTTAGCTTC
>USOK01000147.1 GCA_900556295.1 uncultured bacterium
TTATTTTGTTATAATATACAGCCAAGGAGTTGTTATGCCACACTTTTTTATAAATTCTAATGACATAAAAAATAACAAGATTATTATTTCGGATAAAGACACATTCAATCACCTTGCTAAGTCTTTAAGAATTCGCAAGGGAGAAGATTTGTTACTAATTGATGAAAATCAAATCCAATACGAAACTATAATTGAAGATATAACAAACAGGGAAATTTCTGCCAAAATAAAAAAAAGCTACAAGTCAGAAAGAAGTTTGCCGTTTAAACTTTATTTAGCTCAAAGCCCATTAAGAAGTGATGCCCAAAATCTTGTCATTGAAAAAGCGACAGAACTTGGAGCTGATGGGGTTTATCCTATTAGGACTGACAATTGTGCACTCGCAGGAAATGTTATAGAAAAGAAAATCTCAAAGTGGCAAAGAATTATGGCTGAAGCCTCTAAACAGTGTGAAAGAGCTTTTATTCCAATTTGTTATGAGTTGACCAATCTTGAAAATATTATAAAATTAAACAGTAAGGGCTATAAAGTAATCGCTTTTTGCGAAAGACTAACTCAAACATCTTTACACAAATATTGTGACAAAAATCCAATTAATATAAATGACAAACTCGTTGTAATAATCGGACCAGAAGGCGGGTTTTCGCAAAGAGAATTTGAAATGCTTGCAAATAATAATATTCCAATGCTAACCTTGGGAGAACTTATTTTAAAAGCGGATACAGCAGTAACAGTTGCGTTAGGAAATATAATTTATGAATTCAATAATTATAGACAAAATTAAATCTGATAGTATTCTATCAAAAATCATTGCAAAATTTAATAATGAAATTTATCTTGTCGGCGGAACCGTAAGAGATTATTATATGGGACTGGAAAGCACTGACAGAGATATTATTGTTATGGATGAGGATGCTAGAGAATTTTCACTTAAACTCGCAGAGTTTTTAAATGCAACTTTTGTTCCATTAGATGAGGAGAACCGAATATACAGACTTGTACTACAAGACAAAATAAATTATATTGATGTAACAAATCCTGTAGGCGATTCTATAGAAAAAGACTTAATGCGTAGAGATTTGACAATAAACGCGATTGCAGTAAATTTAAAAACCGGAGAACTAATTGACATTTCTGGCGGAGTTACTGATATTAAAAACAAATGTTTAAACTATGTTAATGAATTAAATTTTGTTGATGACCCGTTAAGATTATTAAGAGTTTACCGTTTTCAAGCTCTATTTGGATTTGAACTAGCTCCTGAAACAGTTAATGCTGTTTGCAAATATGGTAACTTAATCCACAAACCGGCAGTTGAACGTATAAACCATGAAATAATGGCGCTATTTAGCGGGAAATATACTGACAAAGCTCTTGAAAACATGAATAAAACTTGGATTTTAGAAGAAATTTTCCCATTTGTAGAAGAATTAAAACAAGTTCCTCCAAATTCACACCATCACTTGGACTTGTTCCATCATTCTATAGAAACAGTTAGACAAGTTCAAAAATTATACGAAGAAGCACCAGATGAAGTAAAAGAACACTTGGATAAAGTAGACTTTGGAGGTTTTTCAAGACTTGCACATCTAAAACTTTCTGCTTTTATGCATGATATTGGAAAATTTTCAACTTGGACCATAGAAGAAGGGAAACACAGATTTATTAAACATGATGACGTTGGGGCCAAAATGTCCGTAAAAATTTTAAAAGATCTTCATTTTTCAAACAAACAAATTGACTATATTTCTACAATGATAAAATATCACATTTATCCTTCACATGTAATGAATTCACCGCAGATTACCGAAAAAATAATGATGCGCTATGTTCGAAAAATGGATTGTAATGCAATTGACGAAATAATTCTTGCTCAAGCTGACAGATTATCTGCAAGAGGTCCTGAAATAACAGATGAAATCATTGAACACAATATAACTTACCTTAATATGCTATTACGTTTTTATTTAGAAGTAAGAGAGACTTTAAAACCTCTTCCCAAACTTCTTACAGGAAACGACGTAATGAAATTGTTAAACATAAAACCATCTAAAAAACTAGGAGAAATAATGGACGCTTTACATGAAGCTCAATTATCCGGTGATGTTTTGACAAAAGAACATGCTGTTGATTTTGTCAAAAAGCTTGTTTAGTATATACAAAAGCTATATTTTTCGAATTTAATATTGTAATCTTTACAATTATTTACAAAAAATTTTTGATCTATTTTTCATTAAAATCAATAAATTTGCTTATTTTTTATTGAGTTTTTTCCAAAAATTTCATTTTTTTTATTTAAAATATCACTATTTTTAATTAAAAATGCAAAAACTCGTCTTAATATCTCCTTAACATTGTAGTCGCATGGGGCAATTTTTTTTTTGTTCAACTTTTAATATTAATGTGTAATGGTATAATAGTTGTGTAGTTTTATAAGCCAGACATAATATGATAGATAAAGTTAGTTTAGTAAGTGTAAAAAATAATACCCCAAATAGGGATAATAAATCGCAAAAAAATCCGGCATTTAAAGGCGGGGTAGCTGATTTGCCGATTTGGCTTATCCAACAGTGCGAAAAACAACCAATGGTAAATGTTTCTGTATTGGATTTGTCAACTGCGATTGTACCTAGAACTGTTATTGAAACCAAAGAATCTAACGGTTATGCAGGTTTTGAAGCATTTAGACGAGAATTTTCGGGATTATTTGTAAACTGTTTAATTCCTGGTTTTATTGTAATGGGTATGGCTAGATTATTACAGCATCCAATTATGGGGAAAGGCTTTGGCAAATCAAATCTTTCTAATACTTGGGCAAACGAAGATGCTATTAACAAAATTCATAACTTCTATGCTCCACATTTCAATAATAAATCACTAGATCAAAGACAAAAACTTTATAACACATTTAGAGATGAATTAGCTAGTATTTCAGGTGTTGACGGAAAAGAAACGAAAAACTTTGCGGACATATTCAAAATTAAAACAGATGCAAACGGGAAATTTACAGGCAAAATAGGTGACAAAGAACTTGATAAAGCGGTAAATGAGTTAGTTGATGCAGTATTAGCAGACAAGCACAGTTCTAAAAAAGTTAAAGAAGCTTATAGAACAATTGTTGATAATACTCATATTGCAGAAAATATCAAATTCAAAAACGATAAAGGTTTCTTCTCTAACAACCTTGAGTCAATCTGCGACGACACCGTTAAAATGCTGCGTGGTGTAATTAAAGAAGATATTAAAGACGCTGATAAATTATCTCAATACTTCAAAAAGGCAACGAAACTCGTTAACTGGAAAAGTATTGGTGGACTTGGAGTTATCATCCCTCTTGCAATTTCAATGCAACCAATAAACAGATGGATTACTCACAAAACATCTGGTCAAAAAGGAGCACCAATTTACAAAGATTTTGGGAAGGACAGCGAACACAAAGAATTAACTCCTAAAGAAAAGGGAGAACTTCTTGCCCAAAAATTCATCTCAATCGGTTCAATGATTGGTGTATGCGGTTTATCTATGTTTATGGATAGACCAATATTGAAAAACATTTTCCAATTCAAGGGAATTTTCCCTACAATGGATCAGGCAAGAATTATTTCTACAGCGACATTTGCTAGTAGAATGGGAGCTTCTGAGGACAAAAACGAACTCAGAGAAGCTACTGTTCGTGATATTGCAACATTTTCAAGTTTCTATTTCTTAGGCGATTATGTTGCCAAAGGCATTGCTACATTCTTAGAAAAGAAAAATCCAGGTACACACTTAATAAACAGACTAAAAGAAGCAAAAACTGATGCAAATCCATTCCAAAAATTCTGGAACTGGGCAAAACATACATCTCTAAAATCTTCAGATGAACTTGGAACAGTAAGAGATAAAAGATTAAGAACGATATGCCAAGCAGGCAATATTCTATTCTCGTTATTGTCACTCGGTGTATTTATACCATTATACACTAGGTCGAAAACGAATAAAAAACGTGCAGAAGAACTTGCGCAATTAAATGCGGAAAAGAATACCGCAGGCTCGAATGCAGCCACTGGGTCAAAAGGCTCCGGCTCTTCCTCCGGAACGACCTCCTCAACGTTGACAACACAGTCTTCGTTAGGAACTGATGATTTTTCAAAATCGTTGGTAAAAGGGAACCCAGCATTCAAGTCATTTTTTAATTCGTAAGGAGAAAATTTATTATGAAAATACAACCATTAATCCCCCAAATACAAGCAGAAAATAATAAAAAAGAACGCCCTCTCCCCCGAAGATATTCTCTGCGCGGGGATAAGCTGCGGCGGTCCGCTC
>USOK01000148.1 GCA_900556295.1 uncultured bacterium
ACACCGGCGCACGACCCGAACGACTTTGAAGTTGGTCTGCGGCACAACCTGGAAGTTATCAACGTGATGACGGACGATGCCAAGATCGTAGACGCATATCCCAAGTATGCCGGCATGGATCGCTATGAGGCGAGAAAGGCAATTGTAGAAGATCTGAAGGCAGAGGGCGCTCTGGTGGAGATCGAGGACTATAACCACAATGTCGGCACCTGCTACCGCTGCGGCACCACCGTTGAGCAGACAGTTTCCAAGCAGTGGTTCGTCAAGATGAAACCCCTGGCACAGCCGGCAATTGATGCTGTCAAGAGCGGCAAGACTAAATTTGTGCCGGAGCGTTTCAACAAGATCTATTTCCACTGGCTGGAACCACTGCTTCGGCTTTAAAAAATCAGGGAATGTAAAATTTTTGCATGCCAATGAAGCAAAATATAATTATAAGTACTTTGAATTACCTCCACAAAAAATAGATAACGAAATAATTAGTAGTACCACAATTCGCAGATACCTTGCTTCTGGGGAAATAAAAAAAGCAAACGCCATGCTTGGTTATAATTTTTCAATCACAGGAGAAATAGTTAGCGGGAACCAAATAGGTCGTACAATCGGCTTTCCAACAGCAAATATAATTTATCCAGAAGATATTGTAAAACTTCCACACGGAGTCTATTCTGTAGAAACGAATTACGGCAAAGGCATTGCTAATTATGGCACACGCCCAACCATCAACGGAACCGACACTCTTTTAGAAGTTAATATAATAGACTTTAACAAAAACATCTACGGAGAAACCCTAATCGTAAAATTTAACAAAATGATACGACCTGAAAGAAAATTTCAATCACTTGACGCACTAAAAAAACAGATACAGCTTGATATAAAATCGGTTTAAATAAAAAAGCTCTCGTCTTGAGAGCTTTTATGCATTATATGTTCATTTTTACCTACTTAATCAATGCTTGAACTTCCTTAAATTTCGGATTTTTTGCACCTTTTAGCCATTCAAACAATGCGATTTCAACACAAGAAGGTTTTACACCGTTTACCAACATTGCTTCAATACCTTGTTTAAATTCATATTTATTGCGGCTCGCACATGCATCTTTTATTACGTAAACTTCAAAACCGGCATCAATTAAAGCAGATGCTGTTTGATGTACACAAATATGAGTTTCAATACCAAAGATTACAATCTGCTTTTTGTTATAAGATTTAATTTTATCAAGCATACCATCTTCCAACAAAGCGTTGAAATAAGTTTTTTCAACAACTTCACTGCCTTCCGGCAAAGCTTCCTGTAATTGAGGAACTGTATGTCCCAATCCTTTTGGATACTGTTCTGTCAACAAAACAGGTATCTCCAAAGCCTTTGCGGCACTAGCAATTTTTACAGCATTTTCCACAATTACATTTTTTTCCAATGCGCCGACTAATCTTTCTTGAATGTCAATAATTAATACTAAACTGTTTTCAGCTGATAATGTATTCATTTTTTCTCCTTTATTCTGATGTATATTTGAAATTTATAATAAAATCTTCTACTATTGCTACGAGTTCTTTTTGTGAAATCTTTGTCAACGGAAGCTGAATTTCCTTGTTTTCAGGACTATCTAATCCTTCATGCGTGATTGAAATAATAATCTTAGCAAATCCGGGATAAACAATTCGTAAAGTACTATCCTGTTTTTTATTTTTCAAATGAAATACACACATCTCATCATCTGCAGATTGCCTGATTTCTGTTTCGAAAAGTTTCTCTTCCCAAGATTTTTGCAACCTGTAAAATACAGGAATAATAACTTTTTCAAGTTTTTTATTAAAAATTTTTCTGAATATTTTGTAATTTTTGGGCTCATCTTTTAGTTCATCAAGCCAATCATCAAGAGTATCATCTTCTTTCTCCTTTGCAAAAACATATTCGGCATTAGTCGCTAAAGCATCTGACAAAGCCTGTAATCCATCCTTTTCCATTTCGTCAAATGTCTTATGAGTAATTCCAGAAATTCCGGCACTCAACTCAAAATCTTCGCCATAACTTACTTTAATTTTATTCAAAACAACTATAGAACCATTGAAATCCGTCTTAGGCAAAAAGATATAAAATTTTGCTCCACGCCCAAATGTAGCAACGTCATCAACTCTGATTGATCCACAAATAGCCTTTGCCATCTTCTCAACAGAAAACTTGCTTTTAGCTTCTTCTGACGGCGAAATTACCATAAAGGAGCCAAAATCAATTAGATTATCGTCAATTACATTTTCTATAACTTGTTTTGCAAAATTGTAATTATACAAACCAGTCAAGTCATCTACAACATGTAATTGTTCCAAAAGCTTTGTATTACGCATTGCTTTTAGTTTTATTGAATTATGCTTGATGTCATTAACCGTTCTAATCACGAGCTCAAAAGCATCTGCACCCGCCATAGCAAAATCATCAATTCCGACATCATAGCATGCCAAAACCAATTCTTCATCATAATCATTTATCAATAAAAATATTGCAGCATTCAAGTTCTTCCTACGAATATTCTTAACTAATTCCAAAGTCGCATTTTTTGACGAGTTTTCATGTATTAAAACTATATCTGCCCCTGATAACTCAAAATTTTGCTCTGCACTATCAAAATCAGATATCAAAACCGAGTCATCTTTTCGCAAAAATATCAATTTTGACCTTAATAACTCTGCTAAATTTGCATCATCGGAAATTAATAAAATAGAATTTTTCTCAGACATCAATTATACCTGTAAATGTTTTTTGATACACAAGAAACTTCCGCCTGCTCCGAACAAAATTGCCATTGCAAACATTACCGCTATTACGAAGTTTTGAGCATACAACGGCGTCGGAACCATAAAGAATTGATGCATATGATTTAAACCGTTCTGAACAAAATTCAACGGCAATAACGCAATCACCGCTCCTGAGAATCCGTAAAATGCACCCTGCATAATTAGCGGGAATCTGATATACCAGTTAGAAACCCCCATCAAACGCATGATTTCAATTTCTTCTTTTCTTGACTGAATTACAAGCTGAATAGTATTGTTAATAATAGTAATCGTTAACATTGCCATTACAATAACAACCAAAAGAGTTATGACATTAACTACATGGTTTAATGCCTCAATCTTTTTAGCTAAATCTTGTGCATAGCTCATATCTTCAACTGAATTTAATTGCTTAATATTTTTGAAAACAGTATCAATATTTTCCGGTTTATCAACTTTAACATGAAGAGTATCTGGCAATGGGTTTTCAATATCCGGCAAATCCATTTCGCGCTTCAAATTAGCCCACGAAGCAGCTTTAGGAACAAGCGCAACACTTTCAACATGTTCAAATTCTTTGATTCGATTTTTTGAAACATTCGCATCAGCATTATCTTTTAAATAAACAGAAATTTCTAACACATTACCTAATTCATGTGCGAACGCCGAAATTGAAATCGCTGAACGAAAAAATGAAGCAAATATCGTCAAAATTGCAGCCATTGTAGTAATTATAACAATATTTACAATCCCCGTTCTTGCAATATCGTGCACAGTTTGCTTCGTTAAACGATACAATATTCTAAGTTCACATAACCAGTCTTTTGGAATGTGTTTTTTTACTTTTTTCTTTATTTCTGCTTTTGAATTATTCATAAGTACCTGCTTGTATATCTCTTACAATTTCGCCATTATCAAGAGTAATTACTCTTTTTCGGAAATAATCTACCATAGCATTGTCATGTGTAGACACAATAACTGTAATCCCTCTTTGATTAATTTGATCTAAAATTTGCATAATTTCCATAGAGTTTTTAGGATCAAGGTTCCCAGTAGGTTCATCCGCAATCAATAACGGAGGACCATTTACAATTGCACGAGCAATTCCAACTCTCTGTTGTTCACCACCAGACAACTCTGACGGTGTCGCATTCATTTTGTCATAAAGTCCAACAATTTTTAGTGCACCGGAAACTCTTGCATTGATTTCTTTTGAACTAATTCCAAGCGTTCTAATAACATAAGCGACATTATCATAAACACTTTGATTTTGAAGGAGTTTATAATCCTGAAAAACAATTCCCATGCACCTTCTCAAATTCGGGACTTTATCATTGGACAAATTAGCAATATTAATTCCTCCAATTGTAACAGTTCCACTAGTCGGACGCTCTTCATTATACAAAAGTTTCATCAATGTCGATTTTCCAGCGCCAGATGCACCTACAATAAAAACAAACTCACCTGACATAATATCAAGGTTAATATT
>USOK01000149.1 GCA_900556295.1 uncultured bacterium
AACTTCTTCTACAGCTTCATCAGCAATTTCTTCTGGAGTTTCTTCATAATTGGAAATATTTTGTTCTTCTGCTCTTTCCATTTGAGAAACGCTCTTGATATCTATCTTCCAACCAGTCAATTTGTGAGCGAGTCTAACGTTTTGCCCCTCTCTACCGATTGCAAGGCTCAATTGATCATCCGGAACTACAACCATAGCTTCGTGAGCAAATTCGTCGTCTGCCAAAATATCTACAGAAACTACTCTTGCTGGAGATAAAGCATTAACAATGTATTCTACAGGATCTTCTGAATATCTAACGATATCAATTTTTTCATTTTTCAATTCAGAAACAATTGTTTGAATTCTGCTTCCACGAGGTCCAATACATGCTCCTACGCAATCAACTTCCGGATCATTAGACCATACAGCGATTTTAGTTCTATAGCCAGCTTCTCTTGAGATTGATTTAATTTCAACAATTCCATCTTCAATTTCTGGAACTTCAAGTTCAAACAATTCTCTAACAATTTCAGCATGCGCATGAGAAACGATTACTTGAGGCAATCTAGTAGTTTCTTTTACGTTAAGAACAAAAACTCTGATTCTATTACCGGGTTTGTAATATTCACCAGGGATTTGTTCCTTTTGAGGCATAATCGCATCTGTTTTACCAATATTTACAATAACATTACGGTTTTCAACTCTTTGAATAATACCAGTTGTCAAAGTTCCTTTTTTATCCAAGAATTCTTGCAAAACCATGTTTCTTTCAGCTTCCCTAATACGTTGAGTAATCACTTGTTTAGCGGATTGGGCAGCAATACGTCCAAATTGTTCTGGAGTAACTTCAATTTTAATTTCGTCGCCAATTTCAACATCTTCAGCAATGTCTTTTGCATCAGCCAAAGTAATCTGAGTATCAGGGTCTTCAACTTCATCAACAACTAATTTTGTGCTAAATACGCCGATTTCACCAGATTGTTCATCTAAAATAGCTTCAATATTGTCAGCTTCCTTAATATGCATATGTTTTTTGTAAGCTGCGACCATAGCATCGCACAAAGAAGCTATAAGAACTTCTTTAGAAATTCCTCTTTCTCTTTCAAGCTCTTCACAAGCTTCAAATAATGCTGTTCCAATTTTAATCATGTTTCTATGTCCTTTCGTTAATTGTAAGTATTATAATTTGTCATAAAGTCGATAAGACGTTAAGACGTTAAGTTCGCTACGTACCAGATGTATTGATATATTTTTTCAAACCTTGCAATAAAGCTGTTACTTTATTAACAAGACTTATTAAATTTTTATCATAGACTGCAAAGCCTAAATCTTGTGCAATTATAAGTTGTGTATCCAATTCTGCTGCTGACCCCAAAGCTATGTCAATAAATTTATTGGTATCTTTATCCGAATATCTAGCACAACCTTCCGCAATATTAGAAGGTATTGAAATCACACTTCTATTAATTTGAGAAGTTAACCCAAAAAGTTCAGATTTTGGAAATTCTGAAGTTAACTTGTATACTTCTTTTACAAGCCTTCTAGCTTCTTTCCAAACTTCTAATTCTTTGTAATACATTAAATTCCCTTTTATAGTTATTATTTTGATATGAACTTATCGTCTTAACGCCTTATCGTCTTAACGGCTTTAATCTATATACAGCTTCGCTGACTGAATATTATCTCTCGGGATTTGCAATTCTTTTCCATCATCAAACCGGAAGAATTTCAACCCATCTGTTTCATTGAAATCACAAATTTCACCTTTAAAAATCTTTTCTTCTTCTCCTTCAAGAGGTGTTTTCAACTTCAAACTAATTCTTCTACCATTGAAATATGTAAACTCTTTATCAGACTTGAATTTCCTTTCTAACCCTGGAGATGACACTTCCAAATAGTATTTTACAGGGATAAGTTCATCTAAAAAGTCTGACAGGCTTCTTGTTACTTTTTCGCAATCGTCAAGAGTAACCTCTTTATCCTTAGAGTACAAGTAAATTCGTAAAAACCATCTGTGATTTTCTTTTACAAACTCGATTTCAATAGGAATATACCCAAAACGCATAGCAGTGTTTTCGATTAGTGGAGTAATTTTTTCCAACACATCATGCCTGTTAATTTCCTGTTTCATAACTTACCCTTTCTGTTTTTCCGAGTATTTATGTAAAAAACGAACGAGAAATCTCGTTCGTTTTTTCTGTGGCAATACTGCCTATGTGCTAATTATAAATTAGATAAATTTAAAAGTAAAGCATTATGTTAAGATTTTTGATTTTCTAACTCTGCTTTCTTTCTGTTGTATTCATCTTTGCTTACTTCGTTACCATCAACTACATAAATTTCTTTTCCAGCAAAAGTTCCAGATTTAAATTGAGTATTGCCAATCAAGTCAGATCTCCACCCTCTTATAGCTTTTTGTTTTTGCAATTCTGTTTTTCGAGCTTTTAACTTATCTGCTTCTGCTTTTAATTTATCTGCTTGCTCTTTATTTTTAATTTCTTTTGAAGACAAACTATTTTCATCATTTACGTTGATGCCATTTAGTAAGTTTGAAGCCTTTCCTGTCAAATTAGAAATCTTGCCATCAATTTTTACCAATTCATCATCTTCTTTATCTTTCAAGTTTTTAAGTCTTTTTTCTTGTTTTGGAATTTCAGATTCCAATTCTTTTTTATCTGCATTTAATTGTTCAACTTCTTTTTGTTTTACTTCAATATCTTTTAAGTTTTTGTCAAAATCTTCTTCTGCTTGCTTTTTAGTTTGTTCAGCTTCTTTCAATTCTTTCTTAGCTGTTTCTAAATCTTTTTTAGCTGTTTCTAAATCTTTTTTAGCTGTTTCTAGAGCACTATCAGCCTCTTTTTTAGCTAATTCAGCAGCTTGCAAGTCTTTATTAGCTTTAGCCAGTTCTGTCTCTAAATTTGTAATTCTTGTCTGCATTGCTGACTTTTCTGGTTCAGACAATGTTCTTAATTGAGCCCTACAATCGCTAAGGTTTGCAGTTATATTTTTAACTTTGTCTTGCGCTTGCGTTACATTAAGTTGCGCTTGTTGGACTCCAGCCTCTTTAGCTTTTACTGTATTTTCTTTTTGTGAACAATCATTACTTTTGTTGTTAACATCAGTTTGTTTTTTAGTTAGATTTTCTTCAGCTGACGTTACACCTGATTTCAAACCATCTGTTTTATCTTTTAGTTTAGACAATTCTGATTCTGCACTAGAAATTTTGCCTGGTATTGCATCTAGATCTGCTTCGGCTTTTTGCAAAGCAGCATCCAAAGTTGAAGAGCTTTTTGCATTTTTCATTTCACCCAACGATTTTGTTGAATTTGAATTTGAATTTGAAGATGTTGATGTTGTATTAGTTGTATTTGATGATTTGTCTGTTCCACCAGCACCATCATTAGAAGAAGATTTATTTGCTGATTTTGATTTTGCCATTTGTGTTGCAAAAGTATTTGCCAACATTAACATAGACAAAGTGTCATTTGAAGCTACTTGATTTTGATTTCCATAAGATGCTTGAGACATTCTATATAAACGAGCATATTTTGCCTCTTGCGCTTCTTTTAAACTTTTTGATTCATAGCTCAATACCTTTCTATTTATTCCAATAGATTTTTCATTATATTTTCTAGCATTCCAAGCCATACCAGAACCAAATATAGAGCGCTGAGCACCAATACCAAAGTCACGACTAGTATAAATAATGTTTCTTGAAGTACTACCAGTAGCCTTTGAAGCTGTTGAAAGATTTTTTGCAACAGTCGCTTTGAATGTATTCGCATTAGACGAATCTCCAGCTTTAGAGGCATCGTTGCGAGTCTTTGCATTCGGGATATTCAATTTTGTTAAGCCATTGCCGATTGCGACCATATCTCATCTCTCTTTTTTGTGCTCTCATACATGTAAAAACATTTAAAATCGCTCGATTTCACATGTTATGCAACTTGTTACATTTGTTAACATAAAGAACTCAAAAAAATATTTTTTCACCAATTCTATTATGCCCAAATTTTTGCTTAAAAAATCTTTATAAATAATATTGTTAACATTTACTCACAAAAACAACCATGCCCGTCGTCCACAAGACTTTTTTCAGGATATGCAAGACTTTTTAACATTTACTTAACAAAAATTATGTAAATTTTTTATTATAACCCCATTTCGGTAGAGATTACCACTAAGTGGCAATCTCTGGTTTTCTCGAAAAATTAATTGTAAAAAGATTTCCCAAAATTCAGACTTTT
>USOK01000150.1 GCA_900556295.1 uncultured bacterium
ACCAAACTTACTTAATCAAATTGGTTGAAGCTGCTTTAGCTACAACTACAGTTCCTATCGCTTTGCACTTGGATCACGGTGCTGATTTCGAAATTTGTAAAGCTTGTATCGACGGTGGTTTCTCATCAGTTATGATTGATGGTTCAAGATTCCCATTAGAAGAAAACATCAGAGTTACTAAAGAAGTTGTTGAATACGCTCACAAACACGGTGTTTCTGTTGAAGCAGAACTTGGTAAACTTGCTGGTGTTGAAGATGACGTTAAAGTTCACGCTAAAGATTCAACTTACACAGATCCTGCAGAAGCTGTTAGATTTGTTAAAGAAACAGGTTGTGATTCTTTGGCTGTTGCTATCGGAACTTCTCACGGTGCTTACAAATTCTCAGGCGAAGCTAAATTAGATTTCGAAAGACTTGCTGAAATCAAAAACGCTTTGGCTGAAGCTGGATTCCCTGATTATCCATTAGTATTGCACGGTTCATCATCAGTTCCTGCTGAATTCGTTGCTAAATGTAACAAATTTGGTGGTCAATTACCTAACGCTCAAGGTGTTCCAGAAGATATGCTTAACTACGCTTCTAAACACGGTGTTGCTAAAATCAACATTGATACAGACTTGAGATTGGCTATGACTTCAACAATCAGAGAATTCTTTGTTGAACATCCTGAAAAATTTGACCCACGTGAATACATGGGACCAGGTAGAACTGCTGTTAAAGAAATGGTTATGCACAAAATGCGTGACGTTCTTGGTACAGCTGGCCACGCAGACGACTAGTTTTTTAGCCCTCTGTGACGGGGTACTGGTTCATACACAATAGATATTGATGTATGGGTCTTGCACGTAGCCCGTTGGAGCGACATTCATTCACATTTTAAATCTTGGTTGAATGCAGCCCTCTGTGACGGTGTTCATTCCTATATTAAAAGTGGAATGTAGTCCAGGTTATAACTTACAAAAAGAACAGGCGATGAACCTGTTCTTTTTTATTAACTTAAGAATTACAGAAAAGGTTCAAAATGAAACAAACCGAGACTCTTCATTATACGTGAAGAGTCTCGATTAATTTATTATTTATATTTTCTTATGCAGCTTTTTCTTCAAAAAGAACTTTTACTTTATCACCGATTTTCAGCATTGGATTAGAGTGAATACCATCTGCCGCGAAATCAACTCCATTTCTTTTCATAACTTCAAGCATTCTGTCAGCGATTTCTTTATTTGATGGTCTATAACCAGCTTGTCCTTGGTGTTCGAAAATCAGTTCACGTTTAGCATAGTTCCAGTAATTTTCACCATTTTGTGCAACCCATTCTTTAATTTCTTGATCAACTTGTTTATCAGTTTGTTTTGTAGCCTGTGCATCCTGTGCCGGTTGAGCTTTTTCACGATTGTTAACTTCTTGAGATTTATTTGCTTGAGCCTGAGGAGCTACTTTTGATGTATTTTCTGGCACTGCGATATTTGCATTAGCTTGTCCTGCAACCTTTGTTGTATCATTTTTAACTGTATCTTGTTTTTCAACATTTGCAGCTGCCGGTTTAACTTTTTTTGTTGCAGTTGTATCAGCTTTAGCTGTTTCTTTTGCTTGTTCTTCTTTTTTAGATTCTTCTGCTTTTTTATCTTCTGCTTTCTTTGCTTCTGCCTTCTTAGCTTCTTCTTTCTTTTCAGCTTTTTCGATTTCTTTTTCTTTTTCCTTTTCCTTAGCTTTAGCTTCATCCGCAAGAACAAGTGCTTGATCTAAATTTGTTGCAACTGTATCTTTTGGTGTTGCTGTAGAATCTGCAGCAACTGTAGCTGTATCTGCTGGAGCTGGAGTTTTTTGCTGTTCTGCTTTTGGAGCTGTTTCCGGTTGAACATTAGATCCTTTTTTATCATCGCTTCCGCCAAAAATTGCGTATGCGCCGGCTGCTACTGTCGCTACAGCTGCAACACCAATTGCAATTTTACCGCCTTTGCCTAATTTTTTACCTTTAAAGAAGTTTCCAATCTTACTGAAAAAGCCTCCTTTGCTTTTTACTTTTGGTGTTTCAGCCTTCGGCGCTTCAACTTTTGGAGCTTCTGTTTTCGGTGCTTCAGCCTTTGGAACTTCTGATTTCGGAGTTTCTGTTTTCGTTGCTTCAGTTTTTGGAGCTTCAGTTTTCGGAGCTTCTGTCTTTGGAGCTTCTGCCACACTTTGATTTTTAGAATCACCTAAAAATGTTTCTTTTTGTGGTGTTGTTTGAGATTTTTTGACAGCAAGCGGATCTCCAGCTGGAGCTGGTTCATTTGCTTTTAAGATATTATTTTTTGTTTTTTCAATTTTTGTTTCAATACCTGCTCTATCATCATATAGTTTTGTTAATTTTGCTTTTTTGTCTTTTATTTTTCTAGCTTTATCATCATATTTTCCAGGATTTTCATCCCTGTTCATTTGAGCAAGTTTTTTCTCATCAGATTCAATTTGTTTTTTAATTTCTTCAATTTTTCTATTTTGCTCTGCTAAAGTATTTTGTTGATTTAGAAGTGCAATATCATCTGCAGAAGGTTGCACTTGCGGATTGGTTGCAACCGGGTTTGGTTGAGAAAAATCAATTGTGCCTGTTTTTTCTTTTAATTTTGGATCACCTGTCTGTTGAGTCAATGTCTGCCCAACTTCCAAATGTTTGTACTGATTTCTACGTTGTGCTAAATTTTGTGTTCTTCTTTGTTGTCCATTGTAGCGATTAACTTTTGTCATACTGTTTCCCCTTTTCCTCGTTTTTTCATGTCTAATCAGCCTGTTTGATAAATCCATATCAACAGTGCTTTTCAATAGTTAATGATTAAATATCCCCTGTACTATAATAAACAAATTTGAGTTTGAAAAATTGCATGACTTTTCGCCCAGCCCAGCATAGCATAGCATAGCATAGAGGCATTGTACCTGGGTTTGAACCTATTTTAAAGTCGGCTTTACATTTTGTTACAATGGCTGTTTATGTATTACATTAACAAAAAAGAGGACGACTAACGTCGTCCTCATAAATCTTCCATACCTTCAACTATATGTTAGTGTGAACTATTTTTTCAAGAAATCCGGAATTTCAATGTTTGTAAAACTTGGTGATACATCAGGCATTGAACTTCTTCTTACCGGTTGAGAAGAAGAAATTGTGCTATTTGATGCTGTGTTATTGAATGTTCCTGCAAAAAAGTCAGACGCACTCAATTGTTTTACATCTGTTTTTTCTTCCGGTTTTGGCTGATTTTTCATTTCAAAACCAGTTGCAATAACCGTAATTTGGATTTCTCCTTGAATATTTTCATTAACAGCTGTACCAATGATTACTGTTGCATCATCATTTACTGCATCGTGGATAATATTTGCAGCATCTGAAATTTCGTGCAATGTCATATCAGGTCCACCTGTAATATTAACGATTACACCAGTTGCACCGTTAATTGAAGATTCAAGTAATTGAGAATTGATAGCAATTTCAGCAGCTTTAATAGCTCTGCCTTCACCTTGACCACGACCAATACCCATAAGAGCTGAGCCAGAAGCCTGCATAACACATTTAACATCTGCAAAGTCAACGTTGATAAGTCCAGGAACTGTAATGATATCAGAAATACCTTGAACACCTCTCAATAGAACTTCATCAACAATAATAAATGCTTCTGTCAAAGAAACTTGCCTATCAACAACTTGCAACAATTTGTCGTTTGGAACAACGATTACAGCGTCAACAGCTTCTCTAAGCTTTTCCAAACCTTGGCTAGCTTGGTTTTGTCTTTTCTTACCTTCCCAGCTAAAAGGTTTTGTAACTACTGCGATTGTTAAAATACCCAATTCTTTGGCGATTTTAGCAACTACAGGAGCAGCACCAGTACCGGTTCCACCCCCCATACCAGCAGTAATAAATACCATATCAGCGCCATCAAGTGCTTCTGTAATTTCTTGTTGAGCTTCTTCTGCAGCTTTTTCACCTACAGAAGGATCTCCACCAGCACCAAGACCTGATGTAGATTTTGAACCTAATTGAATTCTATTTTTAGTCTGACCATATTCCAAAACCTGCAAATCAGTATTCATAAGCCAGAATTCTACACCTGAAAGACCAGCTTTAATCATTCGGTTAACAGCGTTTCCGCCACCGCCACCAACACCGATAACTTTAATTTTTGTTGGGTTTACAGGAGGTCTTTGAACTTGATCATTACCTGTTGATTCATCTTTTTT
>USOK01000151.1 GCA_900556295.1 uncultured bacterium
TGTTCTCGCAAATATTTAAAACAAAACAGATGCGAGGGTTAAATCTTTTAGTTTATATAATTTATTTCGGATAATACCCGAGTGCGTTCAACCGTATAAAGCGCCAACTCAATAATATTTGTAATATTAAGGTTTCTACAAAAGCGCCTTTTAAGCAGTTGTAAGCTATGTAGAAGTAGACCTCGTCTACCCGAATGTTTTGAATGTAGATTCAGTGTTCTTTTCAATTACTTTTTGAACTGCATCCATTTCAGTTTGAATTGCATCTTGTTCTGTATCTAATTGTTTCAAGCGTAATTCAAGGTTTTTATCTTCTGATTGAATAACTTCAATCTTAGCATTGATGTTCTGAATTGATTGATCATATTCATATTTGTCATATTCGTATTGGTTCATAGCATCATCATATTTAGCTTGGTCTGTTACAGTATTTGTTGTTACTGCATAAGTAACTTTTGTAGCAGGATCATCAGGGTTCAATGTGATACTGATGATACGACCTGTAGAGTCTTGTTCCAAACGAGCTTCAACACCCTTGATTTCTTCAGTTTCTTTCGCAGAACCAATTGTGTATGTTTTAATTGCGCTTTGAGAAGCTCCATTGTCACTAAATACTGTTGTTTTAGCTTCAAGGGTATCTTTGTTTACAAAGTATGGAGACCAAGTTTTTGTAGAAGTGTTTTGTACATATCTAACCATGTAACCATTTGCAGATTCCCCATATTTGTCAATTAGTTGTGTTTTATATTTTTGTTCTTCTGCTTTAAGGTTTCTTAATTGGGCAGGTGATAATGATTTTAAGTATTCATCTTCATAACCATCAGCGTCTGCAACATAGTTGCCATCAGCATCAACATTAAAGCCTTCGCCTAATTGTCTCAATTTTTTAGCCCCAACATAATAAGTGTAATTACCTTCATCTCCTTGTCTAGTGTAAATAGTAGAAGCAGTTGAAACTACTGAAAATTCGTTTGTCCAAGAAGAAGTGTAACTGATTAAATATTTTCCATCTTGTTGAGCAACCATAGTTGAAATTGAATTGCTTAAAGAACCATCTTGGAAAGTATAAGTTGTTTTAGTATAATCGGCAACTGACGGAGGAACCGGTACAGTCATACCAAGCAACTGGTTGTAGTAGTTAGCAGATTGGTTTGACAACGTAGTACGTTGTTGGTTGATCTGCTGACCTTCATATTCGGTATTTGTTTTTCTTGCAGTTAGACCTAAGAATCTAGCCTGCGAAGCAGCCATACCCATGACCCGTTTCCTTTCGTTTTGTTTCCTTACTCTGTACTACGGCACAATTGTAGAAAACCTTTAATTATTGTATCAGAAAACTTAACATTTCGTTACAAAAACCATATATTTGGAGGAGAGTAAGTGGTGAAAATCGGCTATATGAAGGGGGGGAGCTATAAGATGCCAAGAAGTAAAGAGGCATAGTCTATTTCAAATAGATAAACTACAATATGCATCAGCATAACTATATGTAAAAGACTTTGCATCTTAGCATGCTGGCATCTAACCGACTAACCTAATATTTTCTTCAACTTCTCAATTACAACGTTCATTGCACCTTGTTGAGAGGCAAAAACGGTTTTACAATCTTCACATGCCTGGGCATAGAACTCTTTGTCAGCAAGAAGCTTTTCCATATAATCCGTTAGCTCTTGCGGTGTTTTTACAACCTTTCCGGCTTTAGAACGTCCTAAAATCCAGTAAATATCTCAGAAATTATGTATAGAAGGTCCAGAAATTGCCGGTTTGTTATAGACAATTGCTTCTAGTGGGTTGTGTCCTCCGGTTTTGTTAAAACTTCCGCCAATAAATGCGAAATCACAAACTTGGTACATTTTGCTCAATTCTCCCATTGTGTCAAGAATTATAATTTCGTTATCTTCAAAAGTGTCGTTATTTGAACGTTGTCCAAATTTCAAACCTGTTTTGCCAACCAAATTTTTAACTTCATCTAATCTCGTCAAGTGTCGTGGGGCAATTAGTAATTTAACGTCCGGAAATTCTTTCTTTAATTTTGAAAAAGCGGAAAGAATAATTTCATCTTCGCCTTTATGGGTGCTTCCTGCAATAATCAAGCGATTTGAACCTTTTCCTATTTTTATGTCGGCATCAACTCGTTTTACGTCGAATTTTAAGTTTTTCATGACGCTTGTTTTTTCTTCTGGAGCGCCGATTTTAATAAATTTTTCTCTATCTTCTTCACTCTGTGTCAAGATTTCAGTGTAATTTTTAAATAATTTCTTAAAAAATCCTTTCAAAAATCTATAAGATTTAAAAGTTGCATCTGAAATCCTGCCGTTAATTACAAAAAGGGGAATATTTCTCTTTTTGCAATAAGCAGCAAATGTAGGCCACAATTCTGTTTCTGCTATTAATACAACACTTGGGTTGATTTTGTTTAAGAAATTTTTAACGCAAAAAGTAATGTCAAATGGAAAATATGTTATAAAATCTGCAACATTTTCGTATTTTTTATGAGCAATCTCTTGTCCTGTTTTTGTTCCGGTAGTAACAACGATTTTGTAGTCAGGAAAAGTCTCTTTTGTTTTTTTTATAAGATTTTCAAGTGCAATAACTTCGCCCACAGATACTCCGTGAAACATTATAATTTTATTACCCAATTGAGGTGCTTGAAAATCTCCAAATTTTTCTTTCCAACCGAAAGACTTCCCTTCAATTTTTCTAACTGCCATATAAACAGGCAGTGCTAATAAAAATAGTATTGTTGATAGAATTCTATAGATAATCATGCCTTGATTATAGCATGAATAATCATGTCTCTCATGGAATTTTGAAATTTTCTTGGTTTAACTTATATCAATAAATATCCCATTGACAACTTTTCAAAAAAATCCTAAAATACAGTTATGGCTATAGCGTATTTAAGTTTAGGATCAAATAGCGGTGACAGAATAGGATTTGTTCAGCAGGCAACAAGTCTGTTAAATGCTTCAGATGGAATTTCTCTGATTAGAACTTCTGCTTTTTATGAATCTGAACCGTGGGGTATGGAGTCCGAGAATTGGTTTGTTAATGCTGTCCTAGAGGTTAAAACGACTCTTTCTCCACAAAACTTGTTAGCTGAGTGTCAAAGAGTTGAATCTCAATTGGGGCGTAAGCGACAAGAGGTTATAAATGGTTACCAAGACAGAACAATTGATATTGATATCCTTTTTTATAACAAAGAAATTGTGAATGAAGAAAATTTAGTAATTCCTCATAAATACTTGCATTTAAGAGCTTTTACGCTTGTCCCGCTTTTGGAGCTTATCCCGAATTTTGAGCATCCGGTGTTGCATAAAACAATTACTCAATTACACAATGATTTAGAAAATCCTGAAATGGTATATTTGTATGGAACAAGAGTCGAAATCTAAAGTTGTAATAATCGGTGGAGGACCTGCAGGATGCATGTGTGCGTATTTTTTGCAGAATGATTTTGATGTGATAGTTCTGGAGAAAAATTCTCCATTAAAAACGCTTTTGCCTACAGGTGGTGGACGTTGCAATCTTTGTCATGCAGAATTTGATTTTAAAGAGCTTGTGAAAAATTATCCGAGAGGTGAAAAATTTCTTTATTCTGTTTTTTCAAAATTTTCCACGGCAGACACAATAGAGTTTTTTGAAAAAATAGGTGTACCAAGTTATATTCAAGAAAATTTGAGAGTTTTTCCTCAATCAAACAGTGCGAAAGATGTTCGTGAACATTTTTTACGAGCTTTGAATAAAACAAAATTCGTCAAAGAAAATGCATTAAGAATTAACCGCAAAAGGGATAAATTTTCGGTTGTAACTGATATGGGAGCACACAATGCTAATTATGTTGTTATTGCCAGCGGAGGACATGCAACTTATGATTTAATAAAGATGCTTGGTCATAAGATTGTTGAGCCAAAACCGGCACTTGTCGGGCTTTTAACAAAGGAAAATTTTTCTCAAATAAGCGGGGTGTGTACAAATGATCTCTTGTTTACTCATAAAGGTGTTTCTGGTCCTAGAATTTATACAATTTCTTCTTTGCGCGCAAGAGATAAATTTCCTTATAAATTGAATTTTGATTTTATAGGAAAAGTTGATTTGCAAAATGATTTAAATTCAAGTCCACATAAAAGCATAAAAAATCTGTTGGCAGATTATATTCCAAAATCGTTTGTGGAATATGTTTTACAGGTTTTGAAAATTAAT
>USOK01000152.1 GCA_900556295.1 uncultured bacterium
TAGAAATGGCAGGTATAGTAAATTTATTATCGCAAATGTTTGTTCCACAAACTACGCAAGTTGTAACTCCAGTTAGAACAACTTCTTCAAATCCATATAGCAATAATCCATTTGTTAGTTATAATGGACACAGTTTGAATGCATACGCAAAAAACGCACCTGTTAGAGGGGGGTACTTCGCTGGCTATTACAATGGGAAACAAAATATCGTTGGACAACGCCTTTTTATTGAAGTATAGGGTTATTTAAACAATTGACAATCTCTAGAAAACACGTTATAATAAAGCTATATAGTAAAAAAAGATTGAGATTATATGAATAAGAAGTATTTATTGGGATTTACAGTTGCAGAAGTCATGATTGCAATGGCTATTGTAGGTGTAATTGCGGCTATTACTGTTCCAACTATAATGGCGAATTATCAACGACAAACTTTAACTACACAATTTCAAAAGAATTATGTTGATCTAGAACAAAATTTAACGTTTTTACAAGCAGAAAATTATGCCAAAACTAACATGTATTCGTCCATTCTTAACAAAAAGGATGGAAAAGATATTGCCGATACTTCTGGCAAATTTTTAAAAGAATATTATCAAGTGCAAAAAGATTGCAACACAACCGCTCAACCTTGTTTTGCATCTGCATACTGGAATATAAGTTCCGGCACTTCTGCGAACTTCACTTGTAACGACGGATACACAATTACAACAAAAAGTGGAACAGCGATTTGTATAATCCCCGCAAGTATAGCTACAGATGAAGAAACTGAGACAGAAACTAAAAATCCTGCAAAAGTTTTTATTGACGTAAATGGAGTAGAAGATCCAAATATTGCAGGAAGAGATCTATTTACGTTCAATATATATGAAGATTACTCTATTAATGAAATTGATCCAGCCTTGAGCGACGAAGAAAAACAAACCGCAAAAACTCAACTGATGGCAGGATGTACAACTTCCAATAATGGAGAAGGTTGTTTTACAAGGTTACTTGAAAACGACTGGAAAATGAATTATTAGAAAGGTTTAATAATGAATAAAAAATCCGCATTTACACTAACAGAAGTAATGATAACAGTAGGTATTATCGGCGTAATATCAGCCTTGACCGTACCAACATTAATGAGCAATTACCAACGAAAAGCATTGGCAGTACAAATCCGAAAAACAGCCAACAATATTGCCTCAGCCGCTGATTTACTTATGACAGAAGAAAGTAAGAATAAATTTTCAGCAACATCTGGTTATAAAGATTTAGATGCTTTTATTACACAGAAATTTAAAGTTTTAAAAACCTGTGAATCAGATGATGCAACAGAATGTTTTGCAAGCGAAAATTACCAGAGCATTGATAATAGTAAAACTTTTGCTTTCACATGCGCAGGCAAATCTTACGTTTTAGCCGACTCATCTGCTGTTTGCCTTACAATAGATGATACATATAAACCGAGCGTAACTGTTACAACTGACGTAAACGGCTCTGAAGGTCCAAATATCGCAGGTAGAGATTTGTTTATGTTTACAATTAATGCAAACACAGGTGCGATTGAAGAAGCCGGAGATCAGTCTGATTGTACTTCTGAAGCAACAGGCAAAGGCTGCTATGACTTATTAGTAAATGAAAACAATTGGCAAATGAATTACTAATAACTAGCCAACTAGCTATTTATGCTTAATAATTCTTTATCAACAATTCAATATACTCCGTGTTTATACTAGAATTGATTTAAGAGAGTATATGATGATAATAAAAGATTTTAACTTGGTAGTTGGATGCGGACTATCCGGAGCAGTTTTAGCAAGACTTCTTGCCGATTCTGGCAACAAAGTCCTAATTATTGATAAAAAAAGCCACATAGCTGGAAATATTTATGACTACGTTGACGAAAACGGCATCTGTATTCACAAATATGGTTCTCATATTTTTCATACCAGCAATGAAAAAGTTTGGAGATTTTTAAACAGATTTACAAGCTTTAACACTTACATGCACAGAGTTATTGCACTTATTGACGGTATAGAAACTTTTATTCCATTCAATTTCAATACATTATATGATCTTTTCCCTCAGTCTCTTGCAAATTGCCTAGAAACAAAGCTTTTAGAAAAATTTGAGTATAACAAAAAAGTTCCAATTCTTGAATTCCAGAAGCAAGATGATGAAGACTTGAAATTTCTTGCCAATTATGTGTATGAAAAAGTTTTTCTTCACTACACAGCAAAGCAATGGGGAAAAAATCCAAATGAAATTGATAGTGCAGTAACAGCAAGAGTCCCTGTCTATATAAGTAAAGATACTCGTTATTTCCAAGACAAGTATCAAGGGATTCCACTTAATGGCTACACAGAAATGGTTAAAAATATTCTAAACCATCCAAACATCGAAATTAAATTAAACACACCTTACAGTAAAGACATTGCAAATAAAGCAAAAAGAATATTTTACACAGGTTCAATTGATGAATTCTTTAACTTCAAATACGGAGAACTTCCATATCGGAGTGTTAATTTTAAATTTGAAACATACAACAGAGAATTCTATCAATCAAATGCTGTTGTAAATTATCCTTGCAACTATGATTTTACTCGAATTCATGAATATAAATATTATTTACAAGATAAATCAAGTAAAACCGTAATTGCAAAAGAATATTCTGAATTTTATAAACGAGGAGAAAATGAACCTTATTATCCAATAGTTAATGAAGAAAACAAAACTCTTTACGAAAAATACAAAAAAGAAATTCCGCAAAATGTATTTTTCTTGGGCAGATTAGGTGATTACAAATATTACGACATGGATAAGGCAGTTCAAAGAGCTATAGATTTATTTGAGGAGATTGCTAATGGCAAAAATTAGTATAGTTGTACCGGTATACAATGTTGAAAAATACCTGAAAAAATGTATTGAAAGCATAATTAATCAATCATTACAAGACATCGAAATCATTTGTGTTAATGACGGTTCGACAGACTCTTCACTTGAAATCCTTAACGATTTTGCCTCAAAGGACAAAAGAGTTGTTGTTATTAATAAAACAAACTCCGGCTACGGGCACACAATGAACATGGGGTTGAATACTGCGACCGGAGAATATATCGGGATCATAGAATCGGACGATTTTGCTGATTTAAGTATGTTTGACGAATTATACAAATTAGCAAAAGAAAATGATGCAGACATTGTAAAAGGCGATTGGTACAATTATTGGTCAAAGAATGATTTCGCTCGCAAAAACAACAGAATCTCTTCTGCCAAAGCTTTCAAACTAACAAATTCACAAAAAGACAAAAGCCTATTGCGTATAAATCCTTCTGTTTGGAGTGCAATATACAAACGAGAATTCTTAAATAAAAACAATATCAGATTTTTAGAAACACCTGGGGCAAGCTATCAAGATTTAGCTTTCTCTTTCAAAGTATTTGCTCTTGCCCAAAGAGTTATTTTGACCGATAAAGCGTATCTTTATTACCGTCAAGATAATATTAATTCGTCCGTAAAAAGTAAAACAAAGATTTATTGCGTATGTGATGAATTTGACGAAATAGACAGATTTTTAGGCGCAAATCCGGATTTAAAGCACGAATTCAAAGTGCAAGAAGAAATAATTCGATATACCGGCTACGTAAGTTCTGTATTGCGAATAAGTGATGATGTAAAGCCAGAATTCATAAAAATATTTTCTGAACATTTTAAGACGGAATATGCATCTGGCCTGCTTGGTGATGAATTTTTCAAAAAAATAGATAAAAAAGATTTTTTAACCTTAATTAATTCACCTGATAAATATATCCTAGTTTTAAAAAGGATTGAATTCTGCAGAAAATTTAATCAATTCAGAAAAAATTTCATCTCAATTCATGTAAGAGATGGGAAACTTAACTTGACACTATTTGGGAAAGAGGTCATCTAGCAATGCCAAGAATCTCTGTAATTGTACCTGTTTATAATGTAGAAGAATATCTTGAAAGATGCTTAACCAGTATTGTCAAACAAACATACAAGGACCTTGAAATTATTTGTATTAATGACGGTTCGACAGACAATTCGCTAGAAATCCTAAAAGCATTTGCGCAAAAAGATGTTCGTATAATAATTATTGATCAACCCAACCAAGGATTGTCTTCTGCAAGAAACATCGGCATAAGCAGAGCCACAGGCGAATATATCTCTTTCATTGATAGCGACGATTATATAGA
>USOK01000153.1 GCA_900556295.1 uncultured bacterium
AACGCACAGCGTTTACCCTTGCCGAAGTTCTCATAACTCTTGGTATTATCGGAATAGTTGCGTGTATGACTTTGCCGGTATTGGTGTCGAAATATAGAGAGCATGTTACTGTGAATAGATTGCGTCAAGTGTATTCCTTGTTGAAACAGGCTGAAAGTATGGCTGTAAACGAGTATGGAGATATTAATACTTGGGATTTTATTGATTTGAAAACAATGGCCGGAATTTATCCTGGACTTAATACTTTAGTTTTTGATAAATATTATAAACCATATTTGAAAACGGCTAAATGCAACTATCGTGCGACGATAAAAGCTGCCAATGGAACTCCTTTTATAACGATAGAGAATGATTATAAATACGTTTGCCTACCTAATGGTACTGTGATTTATGGAAACACTCTTGCTGGATCAGGGTATACAGGTACTATTGTGTACGTTGATTTGAATGGGAAAAAAGGACCTAATGTAGTTGGGCGAGATGTTTTTACATTTTTAATAAATCGTCCTGTTTATAAATCGTCTGATTACAATACAGATAGTTATCGAGTTGTTCCAAAGTGCCCGGTTGGGATTAGTACTTGTTTTGCAGGTCCTTATCAGGGGGCAAGTGGATATTATTGGGAAGGTGATGAAGAAACACTAATAAAATATTGTTTAGGTGGCTCCGATAGTTTATATACTTTGGCTAACGGAGGAAATAGTTGTGCTTATATGATTGAACAAGCGGGGTGGAAAGTGCCCAAAAATTACCCGATTAAAATGTAAAATATTACATACAAATTTTCTTAAATTCACAAAAATCACACATTTTTTTATGCTCAATGTCTTCCGGATATTGAGCATTTTCAATAGATGAGCAAATTTCGATAATTGCTTTTTCATATTTTGATTTTATATTTTGATTAAAATCAATGACGCAATTTTGATTGCTTTTTAGGTCAATATAGACAAATTTAAGATTATCTTGTGGGTTTATAAATTGAGCTCCGGACAAACAGAGAAGATAAACCATTGTTTGATAATCTGTTTCAGGATTTTTAGGGATCAAGAATGTAATATATTGTTTCTTGAGTTTTTTGTGTTTCATTTGAGTTGTAGGTCGGTGTTGTAATACTGACATCTTCTTGTTTTACTACTGCATCAAGTCTGCCACCAATCCAAAAATCTCCAACTTTGCAAGAAAGATTGTATTCTGAATTTACGTATTTCAGGTTAAAAAATTTATTGTTTTTTAAGTTATTCCAAGCTTCTTTTTCTTTTTCGTTTAGAGTAGGTTCAAATTTTGAAATATCATTTCCCATAAGGTAATAGTTTGCAAGAGCGTGAACTTTTTTCCCTTTTTCAAAAAAACTTGCTTTTTGCGGAAGTGAAATTTTGTCAATGTACTTAAATTTATATTTAAATGGACAACTCTTGAAAGTTTTTAACATATTTGGTGAATAATTTGGCATTAGTAGTTCCTTTTTTGAATTGTTGAAATGTTTGCACCCCTCACCCGTCACTTTGTGACACCCTCTCCCCGTTGGGGCGAGGGGGTGTTATAGTAATTCTGAAAAAATCAAACTTGGTTCTTGGTCGATGATTTTTTCAAATGATTTTGCTTTTCTGCTTGCAGAAAAATACAAATGTTTTTTTGCTCGAGTTATTGCAACATAGAGCAGACGTAGGTTTTCTGAAACAAGTTCTTGTTTCATATCAAACTCAGTTTTTGGTTTGTATTGCTGATTTAGACGTTTCAAATTTTCCATAAAATCTGCATTCTTCAGTTTTATTTGGTTAAAGTCAAGAGTCAATGCTTTTTCGGTCATTTCCGGAATAAATACGTAGTCAAATTCATCTCCCTTTGACTTGTGAAACGTCATTACCTGCACTTTCCCGGCAACAAATTCTTTGTTGCTTTCTTCCTCTTCTGAGAAAAATTTGAATCCGCTCAAAGAAGGCTTTTTAGCCAATTCCCCTAAGCGTTCAACGAGAGTTGGAAATTCTTTGTAACTCATACTCAAACGTTTTATAAGTGTAGAAATCAAATATACGTTTGACTTTTCAATTTCTGACGAAAAATAATGAAGACCTATTTTTATTGCAAGTTCTTCCGGCGCAAGATACGGGAATGAATTCCAGTAGTTCAAATCCCAATAAAATTGCGCAAGGTAAATGTTATCAATGTTGTCACAATTTATTTGTATAAACGGATTTTCATATTTTCGGATTTCTAAGCCTAAACGTTGTTTATAAAATCCCATTTCGGCGAGTATTTCATAATTGTCGGCAATAATTCCATTGTCAAATGGGTGTAAAATTATTTGCATTATTGCGAAAATTGTTCTGAAAATCGTTTTCTGTTCCAGACTTTCGCTGCGAGTAATACTTTTTAATCCGCTGTTGTTAACAAAATTAATCCATTGTGCAACTTGGTAATTGCTACGTAAAAGTATTCCAATTGTACATTTTGGGTCTTTTTTTAGGGCTTGTTTAATTTCTTTAAGGATGAAATTTCGTTCCTCAAGTGGTTTTTCAAAAAGGTTTGAATGAATAGCATTTTCAGAAGTCGGATTTCGTCCTTCAACTGGTTGCATAAAGATTTTAAAAAATGCATTTTTTGTTTCAGGTTGTTTTTCTGCCCATTTTACAAGATTGTTTGCAAGTGTCCAAACATCTCGAGTACAGCGTTGAGAACAGTTCATGCTGACATTATTACTTTCGCTTATGAATTTTCTAAAACCCTCAACATCTGCATTTGAAAAAGTTGTTGTAATTGCTTGGTTAATATCTCCACAACGGATTAGGTTCCCGTATTTTGCACTCAAAAGATTAATCAATTTTTGCTGAATAGACGAAGAATCCTGCGCTTCATCCTCAATTATGTAATGACAAATGTTTTGATAATATGTTCTGATATCTTCATTTTCTTCCAAAAGTTTTACAGACGAAATCAGCATATCATCATAATCTATTAAGTTGTTTTCTTTTAAAATTATTTGATATTCTTCAAAAAATTGTTTAAATTTTTCTATTTTTTTGTCTAAAATATGAGTGGTATCGAAATTCCCGCCTCCAATTTTGTAAACAGATACTCCTCTGTCAAAATCATCTGTTTCGCCTTTTTTTAGCTTCAATTTAGTTGAAAGTTCTCGAACTATTCTGGATCGTTGAGAGTCATCGCAAATTTCAAAATCAGAGGAAAGTCCTAGCCTTTCGTAATTTCCATTTTCTTTTAATATTCTTAGTGCAAGTCCATGAATTGTACTTATGTTTGGTAATTGTGCAGAATTTTGTCGAATATTTTTAATCCTATCACGGAAATTTCGTGCAGCTGATTCCATATATGTCATTACAAAAATGTTTTCAGGATTGATACCTCTATCCAAAAGTTTTACGATTAGCGCAAGCAATATGGTTGTTTTTCCTGCTCCGGGGACGGCAGAAATTGCCATTTTGCCTGTTTCGTATGCAAGAACAGGCTTTTGATCTTCTCTTGGAGTTATGCGGAAGGCAGGCTTGTCGAATTGAATGTCTTCAAAATTTTCTTTGACTTTAATATATTCTTCAATTCCTCCAAAGTTTTCAATCCCGTTCCCGTCAAAAAGACTTGAAAATGTATAAATATGTTCTGATGCACAAAGAGTTAGTTTTCTTAAAATTCTAGCTGTTTTTTCTTTAGAAAGTTCAATATTGTTATCTATAGTGTACTCATCTTTTGCCCATCCTCGTTGGAAAACCCAAGCGTTATACAATGGACCTGTGTCGCTTTTTACCCATTCATCACTTGAAATATCTAGCCATAGCTGGTATTTCGTTTGAATTTGATTATCAATGATTTTTTGCGGAGTAGAAATGATCAAATCGTTTGGCGAAATTTCTAACGTAGAATATGGGTTTTCGGCAATGATGGAGTTTTCTATTTGAGTAATTATTTCTTCTTGCCTTTGTTCAAATTCGTCTCCAAAAACATTTTCAAAATCTTGCAACTGTTTTACAAAAAAATTGAACTTGTTCAATTCCGTTGGATTTACATAATAAATTTGTGCAAGCTCGTTGAAAATATCGCAAACTTTTTCAGAAAGTTTTGAATGGTATTCTTTTAGGTTGTTTAAA
>USOK01000154.1 GCA_900556295.1 uncultured bacterium
GGTGGAGATCGGCCCCGGCCGCACCCTGTCCAGCTTTGTGAAGAAGACGGTCAAAGGCATCAAGTGCTATCCGGTGGAGACGGCCCAGGAGCTCCAGGCCGCCATCGCCGCTCTGAGAGGAGAGTAACACCATGAGTTTAACGGGAAAAATCGCACTGGTCACAGGCGCATCTAGAGGAATCGGACGGGCTGTGGCAAAAGAACTGGCAAAGCGAGGCGCTTATGTCGTTGTGAATTATTGCGGATCAGAAGAAAAAGCGGAAGAAAAATCAAGCGACAACAATTCTGAATTGACTGCTTTGCAAGAAAAATATGACACTTTAAACCAGCAATATCTAAGACTTGCTGCAGATTTTGATAACTTCCGAAAAAGACAGGAACAAGAAAGAGAAAATTTGTTAAAATTCGGAACTGAAAATGCATTGAAAAAAATGATTGAAGTTTTGGACAACTTTGAACGTGGTAAAAAAGCGTTAGAAAATGTTGAAGACTGCGAAAAAGTTAAAGAAAGCTTTGACTTGGTTCACAAGCAAGTATTTGAAGCTTTGAAAAAATTAGGTTTGGAGATTATTGAAACAGAAGGCAAAGAATTTGATCCAAATTTCCATGATGCTGTAATGCAAACTCCAACTTCAGAGCATCCGGAACACACAATTATAAATGAGTTACAAAAAGGATATAAGATGGGAGATAAGGTTTTGAGACCTGCTCTTGTAAATGTTGCTACTGCCGAAAATTAATTTCGGCAGTAATTTTTTGCAAACTTTGCCCTCTCGGATTTACATGCTAAAATAGAATTAAAATTGATTAACTGGAATAGGAAAGAATTTTATAAATGACTGATTACTATGAAATATTAGAGGTTTCAAGAGAAGCCACAAAAGAAGAAATAAAATCAGCTTTCAGAAAGAAAGCACGTACATTACACCCCGACGTAAACAAAGCCCCTGATGCGGAAGAAAAATTCAAGGAATTGGGAAAAGCCTACGAAACATTGATGGACGATAACAAACGTGCCACTTATGACAGATACGGCGAAGATGGACTTAAAAACGCCGGATTTGATACAAATGGACCTTTCGCAGGCGGTTTTGGCGACTTAAATGATATATTCAGCTCGTTCTTTGGTGGAATGGGCGGTTTCGGATTTGGGGGCAGACCTGATCCAAACGCTCCTGTAGAAGGTGACGACCTTAGACTTGATATAGAGGTTGATTTTGAACAAGCAATTTTTGGCTGTGAAAAAGAAATTAAATTTGACCACCTTGAAAATTGTCCTGAATGCGGAGGCACAGGAGCAGAAAAAGGCTCTCAGCCAATAACTTGTCCAACCTGCCATGGAACAGGTCAAGTTAAACAAGTTATGCGCACTCCGCTAGGTTCAATTGCTCAAATCGTGCCTTGTCCTGACTGTCAAGGTAAAGGTAAGAAAATTACAAACCCTTGTAAAGCTTGCAAAGGTCACGGGAAACTTCAAAAAGAAAAGAAATTAACAATCAAAATTCCTGCAGGCGTAGATAATATGTCTAAAATTAGAGTTTCCAGAGAAGGTGATGCCGGCACAAACGGAGGACCAGCGGGAGATTTATACGTTGTTTTGCATGTAAAATCTTCTGATTACTTCAAACGTGAAGGAAACGATGTTTATTCAAGACTTGATATAACTCCGGCTCAAGCAGCACTAGGAGATGAAATCGTTGTAAAAACTCTTGATGGTGAACAAAAAATTAATGTTCAAGCAGGTGTCCAGAGCGGGAATTCAATAAAAATCAAAGGTGCAGGGATTCCGTATATTCAAAGACCTTCTCAAAGAGGCGACCATATTGTTATTGTTGCCGTAAAAACACCGACAAAACTAACTGAAGAAGAAAGGGTTTTGTATAAAAAATTGTATGAAATTCAAACAAACAAAAAGCCGGCACAACAATCTTCAATTATGGACAAAGTAAAGGGAGTATTTCAATAATGAAAAAAGAAGCAGTTAGGAAACTAAGTAGCTTGACAGCTAAACTTACATTGTTAACAGTTCTGGCAATCACTTGTTCTGCGCCTGTTTTGTCCGCAACAATTCCTGATTGTGTTCAACAAATTGTTAGCAAAGATTTTCCAAAAACTACTTACAGATTTGACGGAATGATAATTTTACCTGATGGAACTATGTATTTGCCGTTGTTCCCTGCCAAAATTATTAAGCTGGACAAACTCTCTATCAAACAAACTTATCCAACCGGCAAAACTATGGCATCTAAGCCGAATATCGTAATTTTTAACAATGATTTTGTATTATTAAAAGTTTTGACAGATACTCACGGGAATAAAACTATTTACAAAATGGCAAATCCTCCATTGGAATTGAGAACAGGACTTTTGCCTCAAGATATGCTTGTTCCAAAAGGTTTAGTAATTCCTGAAAATTTGAAATCAATTGTCGGAAATCTACAAATACAAACAATTAATGACCCTGGAATTAAAGTCGAAAACTCAAAACCGGTAGTAACTGCACTTTCTGGAACTACATTGAAAACATTATCTCAAATTCCACAATTGAAAAACAAAAATTTCTACGTATCTTCACCATATTCAAAGAATATTCAAGTTTTAAACTTAGGAGCAAAAACTCCTGAATATTCACTTGCACAAAACAATGTGCCAATTTCTATGAAAGCCTATGATGACAGATTCTTACTCGTAACAGCTTACGACAAGCCATCGGTAGATATCATTTCTTTAGCAGATGACCAAATTATTAAACAGGTTTACACAAAAACTCAGCCTGATGAAATAGTAATTGACAATAATAAAAAAATAGCTTATATCTCAAGTTCAGTAGATTCAAGTATTTACATGCTGAACCTTGAAACAATGACACTTTCAAAACAAATCAAAATTACCGGTATGTGTGAAAAATTAACTTTGTCAGAAGATGGTACGAAACTTTTCTATTATGACAAAAAAACTCGAGATATTTGGGCAATTGAGCTTGATAACAACTATTTACTAAAAGAAATCGGGAAATTCCCAAATGTTTCTAAAATCGCATTTACAAACGGAAAGATTTACGTAACGAGCAGAACTAAAAACCGAATCGCAATTATTGACTACGATACAGTCGGGTTGATTGTAGAAATGGAAATTTGCGAAAAACCGGTTGATATGCAGGTTTTCCACAACAGAGTTTACGTACTTGGTGCAGGTGACAATTCTATACAAGTAATCGATGCCAAAACCGATGCTGTAACAGACTCAATCTATCTTAACACAAATGGATTTTCAACAAAAATCAGCTGGATTGAAGGCACAAATATCGCATTAATCACAGATACAAAAGCTGCCCTGTACACAGTTTTTGACCTTGGAATGAACAAAGTTATTAAAACAATTCCAATCGATATTCCTGCAAATTCAATTGTTGTGACAGAAAAAGTAAAAAAAATTAATAAATAGTCTTAAGGATAAAAAATGACAAAATATTTTGACGAAATAACCGAAAATATTCTTGCAGAGCTTGAGCAAACTCAAAAACAATTTTGGAATATCTCTCGTGTAACTGCAGAATTTTTATACACGCTAATAAGGGCTGAAAAAGCAAAAAATGTAGTCGAAGTCGGGACTTCTAACGGATATTCAGGAATTTGGTTAGGCAATGCAGTAAAGTCAATCAACGGGCACCTTACAACTATTGAGTTCTGGGATAAAAGATTGGATATTGCAAAAGAAAATTTTAAAACATGCAAAGTTGATGATGTGATTACAACCCTAAAGGGTTCAGCCTTAGAGCTTTTGGAAGGTTTACCAAAAGACTTTGTAATAGATTTAGCATTTGTAGACGCAAACAAATCTGAATATATAAAATATTACGAAATCATTGACAAACACCTAAAAGTAGGTGGAATTATCGCTTGTGATAACGTTTTGTCACATGAAGCTAAATGTAAACCATTCATAGATGCAATTAATGCAAATCCAAATTATGAAAATGTAATCCTTCCCCTTCCTGCCGGTTTATCATTAGCTAGAAAAATAAAATAGTCAATTGTCAGGCACAGCCTGACCTCCAGTAACGTTTTTTAAGACGTAGCAAAGCTTTT
>USOK01000155.1 GCA_900556295.1 uncultured bacterium
TATAGTATAAATTTGTACATTTTGATTTTTTATTCCAAGCTTCTTTACGCCAGCATTAGGATATTTTGACAGCATTTCAAATACTTCTGTTAAAATGCTGATAAAATCATTGGACGCAATTGGATTTTGAGCTGAAATATACTCTTTAATATTCAATATGTCAGATTTTGCAATATTTGTAATTAATACTTTATTCATTAGGAGAACCAATTTCTTTTAAAAAGTCAAATGCATCAGATAAATTCCCCGCTTCTGCATCATTTAGTCCGATTTGGATGTCGTGATTAAGTTTATCTAATTCTGTTTGTGAAATACATTTGCCAGTCAATGCAATACCTAAAGTAACATTAATTGCTTCGTTTAACGAATTGTATATTCCTTCTGCAACTTTATTTCTTAGTAATCTTTCTATATTGGGTGCTAAAAATATGTCCATTAATTTACTCCAAATATTTATTAATACTGATATTATATCATATATGCGTAAATAATTCAATAAATTACTATTTGTGTCAGATGTTGAGTTGTGAGTTTTATACCTTGACTATCTGTTTTGTTACGTGTATTCTAGTTACACGAGAGATTTTGGGGAGAAAATAATATGGAAGAAAACAATGTCTTAAAGAAATTTACTACGGCTCAGTTTTTAAATTTTGCATTGGGCTTTTTTGGATTACAATTTGCTTGGCAGATGAGGATTATTTTGTCAGGACCTGTTACGGAAGGACTTGGAGCTTCTCCGTTTATTTATGGGCTAATTTGGCTTGCAGGACCATTTACCGGAATGGTTGTTCAGCCGCTTGTTGGGGCGTTGAGTGACAAAACTGTTTCTCCGCTTGGCAGACGTCGTCCTTATTTGTTAGGCGGGGCTTTGTTGGCGTCTTTGGCGTTGTTAATTTTTCCTAATTCCGGTGGAATTGCGGAAGGTTTGGCAAGTTTGACAGGTTTACATTTGCCGGCTGTTACAGGTTTATTGATTGCTGCAATTATGATTTGGGTAATTGATGCGTGTGTAAACGTGGCACAAGGTCCTTATAGAGCGTTAATTCCTGATGTAGTGCCGGAAGAACAATATTCAATCGCAAATTCTTATATAAGTCTTGCAATTGGTTTAGGTTCTGTTGTTGCGGCAGGTACAGCTCCGTTTTTGAAATGGGCTTTTGGGTATCAAATGTCAATTCCTGCTCAATTTGTAATGGCTGCTTTGGCGTTTACACTTGGTATGATTTGGACTTGTATTACTATAAAAGAGGGCAAAAGAGAGTACGAAAACAAACAGGAAACAGTTCAGAATAATCTTTCTTTCTGGCAATCTTTGAAAGAGTTTTTTGCACTTTCTCCGGAAGTTTCAAAAATCTGTACAATGCAGTTTTTCACTTGGATTGGAACAATGTGTATGATGATTTTCTTTACTCAGTATGCGGTTCATACAATTTATTGTGTGCCTGATTTGACAACTGTTTCTGAGTCCACAAAAGAACTTTATGCACAAGCAACTTTGACAGGAACTAATTTTTCATCAATTTGTTTTGCAATATTTAATTTGATTTGTTTTATCGTTGCAATTCCAATTGGATTTTTGTCAGCGAAGTTTTCAAACAAAAAAGTTCATATTATTTCAATAATAACAATGATTTTGGCTTACTTGGGAATGTTTTTTGCAAAGGATCCAAAGGCTGTTGCAGCTTTGATGGGCTTGTCAGGTATTGGCTGGGCAAGTATTTGTGCGTTGCCGTTTGCGATGCTTTCTCAATTTATTAAAAAAGGTACAGAAGGTTCTGTAATGGGGATTTTCAACATCTTTATCGCAGGTCCGCAAGTATTTGTCTGCACGCTCGTTGCATGGATTATTTCAAAATGCTCATTCACAATGGGGTCTGACTACATTAACTACCACTGGGAATATGCGTTTGTAATCGGTGCGGTTTGTCTTGCAATTGCAGCTGTAATTGCTTCTATGGTTAAGGAAAAGGTTCAATAATGACTGAAAAAAAACGAATTCTTTTAATATATCCGCCATCACCTGTTATGAACAGAGAGGACAGGTGTCAACAACCGACAAAGGATTTGATTGTAATTCCGCCTTTGCCTCCGACTGACTTGATGTATTTAGCATCTGTTGCTGAGCAGATTGGGCTTGAGGCAAAAATCGAAGATTATAGTCAGGGTGGAGATTTGGAGTATGATTTGCGCGAATTCAGACCAGATTATTTGGTTGTAAATATTGCAACTCCGACGCTTGAAAACGATTTAGATGCCGTAAAACGAGCAAAAGAGCTTAATCCACATATTGTGACAATCGCAAAGGGCGCGGCGTTCTTGACTCTTGGAGAAAAAATTCTGAAAGAACATGATTTTCTCGATTTTGGAATACTTGGTGAAGCAGAAGATACATTGAAGGAAATCCTTGAAGGACGTGATAAATCAGAAATTCTTGGAATTTATTATTGCGAAAACGGAGAGGTGAAATTTGGCGGAAAACGTCCGTTTATTGAGGATTTGGACAGACTTCCGTTCCCTGCTCGTCATCTTGTGGATAATAATATTTACAGACGCCCTGACAACAACAAAGTTCAGGCGACAATTAAGGTTGAGCGTGGTTGTCCGTTCCATTGCTTTTTCTGCCTTGCAACACCTGTTTCGGGTGCGAAAGTCAGACGCAGAAGTGCAGAAAATATTGTTGCGGAAATTAAAGAATGTGTAGAAAAATATAATATTCGAAATTTCTTGTTCTGGTCAGATATTTTCAATCTTGATAAAAAATGGACGATGAACTTGTGCCAAGCAATAATTGATAGTGGGTTAAAAATCACTTGGTCTGCAAACACAAGAGCCGACACAGCGGATTTGGAGATGGCAAAATTGATGTACAAATCAGGTTGTCGTCTTGTGAGTATTGGGGTTGAGAGCGGTTCACAAGAAATGCTTGAAAAAATGGGTAAAAAGATTACGCTTGATGATGTTAGGAATACTGTTAAAATTTTTAAACAGGCTAAAATCAGGATTTACAACTACTTTGTAATCGGTTTGCCTTGGGAAATAGAAGAAACAGTTGAAGAAACAATTAAATTCGCAATTGAATTAGATAGTGATTTTATAAGTTTTTATACCGCTACTCCGCTCCCCGGGTCGAGATTTTATGATTATGCCAAAGAGCATAATTTATTTGACAAAGAAACATCTTTTGAAAGTGCATATTTTTATCCTGCTGTAAATACTCATTATTTGTCAAAAGATAGAGTTTTTGAATTGCATAAATCTGCAATAAAAAGATTTTATTTAAGACCGATGTATATTTTAAAAATGTTAACAAGAATTCGTTCTTTCGCAGAAGTTAAAAATTATTTTATTGCGGGAATGAATGTATTGTTCAGGCGGTAAGTCTTGTATTTTTAGAAAAACAATGTTATAATAAAAAATGAAGAGCAAAAAGGAGGCAAAATGATAAGTTTTAATACTCGTCGTGGGTGGGGCAATCGTTTAGATTTCGCGAATCATAATGGTTTCACCCTTGCAGAGGTTTTAGTTACTCTCGGGATTATTGGAGTCGTTTCTGCAATGACAGTACCTACATTGGTGCAGAATTACCAAAGAAAGAGCTATGTAACTCAGTTGCATAAAGTTTATAATGAGTTGGGACAAGCTTGCGAAAGATATGTGTCTGATAATGGTTATGTTAGTTTGAGAGAATCTCGTTTGATAAATAATCAGGCAGAAATGGCAAGATTTGTTACTACATATTTTAAAGTTACTAAGGATTGTGGTAATCGTTATTATGATTCTAATGGAAACAAGTGCTATCCGAAAACATTTAGATCTTTAGATGGAACTAATGAAGCAGATCTTTCGTCTAGGCAATGTATGAAAGTTGTTACTCTTGCTAGTGGTGCAGCACTATGTTTTGACTCTGGGAATATCGAAGATGTTTCTTCTGGAGAAGACACTAATGGAGATGGTGTTGTTGATGAAAATGATAAAGTCAATTCTTCAAATCATTTTAACAAATTTGACAGAAATGCTATTGTCATGCAAGTTGAAACCGATATAAATGGTCCACAAGGCCCAAATATTACGGGACGTGATATA